>DASWUW010001128.1:0-2430 GCA_036406335.1 Trebonia sp. | reverse complement strand
CGGACAGCAGCGACCGCCACGTCCCCGCCGTCAGGAACGTGTCCGGAACCCAGATGGCGAACACCACGAACATCAACGCCAGCAGGTACAGCGCCGACATATTGCGGAACGCCACCGCCCGCCGCAGCCGAACCGGCCACGGCTCACCCGGCAACGCGGCAAGCGACGCGGGGCCGGCCGCCTTAGCGGAACGCACGGCGCCGTCGACTGCCTGCGTGTCCTCACTCAGGCCGACGTCACGGCCGGCCGTCTGGAGTTCCAGCTCGTCACGGACCAGCCGTTCTTCGGTCAAGGACTCACGCGGGATCTCGCTGGCCACCCGGCCTTCCCTGAGCACCAGCACGCGGTCGCACAGCGACACGAGTTCCTTGGTGTCCGAGGAGCACAGCACCACGCCCGCCCCGTCGCGCCGCGCAGCCAGGATCAGTTCGTAGATGGCCGCCTTGGCGCCTACGTCGACACCCTGGGTGGGCTCGTCGAGCAGGAGCACGCGGGGCCGGATACGAAGCCACTTAGCCAGCACGATTTTCTGCTGGTTGCCACCGCTGAACAGCTTGAGCCGCTGCTCGGGATCGGGCGGCCGCAGCCCTACAGTCGCCATCCACGAACGGGTCTCGGCCTGCTCGGCTCGCCCGTCCAGCCATCCCAGGCCGCGTCTCAGCGGACGCATCAGCGGCAGGGTCAGGTTCTCGCGAACGCTCATCTCCATCACCGCGCCGCCACGGCGGCGGTCGGCCGGCACATAGGCCATCCCGCTTTCGATCGCCGCCGCGGTGCTGCCGGGTACCAGTTCCTCCCCGTCGACCTCGACTCGGCCGCCGGAACGGTGCTGAGCCCCGAACAGCATCGGTCCGAGCTGCTCCCGGCCCGACCCGAGAATGCCGCTGATACCGACGATCTCACCCGTCCGCAGAGTCAGCGAGAAGTCGCTCAGTTCCGCGCCGCTGATCCCGGTGACGGTCAGCACCGGCTCACCGGTCTCGTCCCGGCTCGTCCTGCTGGTATCCGCGACCTCGCGGCCGGCGATCAGCGTCACCATGGTGTCATGATCGAGCCGGCTGGCGGCCTCCTCGGCCACCACTCGTCCGTCGCGCAGCACGACCACCCGGTCGGCCAGCTCAAGCACCTCGTCCAGCCGGTGGGAGATAAAGACGACTCCCGCTCCGGAGGAGGCGATCCGCCGGATGGCCCCAAACAGCACCTGCACCTCGTCGCCGTGCAGCGCCGTCGTCGGCTCGTCAAGCACCAGCACGTTATCCGGACGGGTCCAGCCGTCCAGCGCCCGGGCGATCGCGACGACCGCCCGCTGCGCCGGCGACAACTTTCCCACTGGGACCGTCACATCGAAGCTGGCCCCGAAGCGGGCGATGAGCTGCCGGGCCCGGCGGCGCTCGGCGGCGCCGCGGACGGGGGCGAATCCCCGTCCGCGCGCCAGCTGGCCAAGTCCGAGGTTCTCCACCGTAGTCAAGATGTCGGCCAGGCCGAGATCCTGGTGGATGAAATGCAGATCCTCGGCGTCACGCACCTCGACGACCGATCCGGGATCGGCCTGGTAGACACCCGCCAGGATCTTGACCAGCGTCGACTTGCCCGAGCCGTTGTGCCCGAGCACGGCGACGACCTCGCCGGGATGGACCTCAAGCGACACGCCGTCCAAGGCTTTCAGGCCCGGAAACGTCTTCGACATGCTGGTTACCCGCAGCAGCGGCGCAGCGGTGCCGGGAGTGGCGGCCGCCGGGGTCACTGTGCTCACCCGCCCGTGTGCCACAGCGTCGCGTACCGCTGCGTGAAGTCGGGGTAACCGATCCACCCGTCAGTTGTGTTGAAGGTAATGTCCTTCTGGCCTAGGAACTGCTCGTCCAGGTCGCCGGCCTGCTCGCTCGCGGTCGGCTGAGCACCCTCCATCAGCCGCGCCGCCGCGTCGACCGCGGTCCAGGTCGACACCGGTGCGTCGATCGCCAGCCCGGCGGTCAGCGCGCCGCTCTTGATGTCCTGCAGGTTTCCTGGAGTGGGACCGCGGCCCACAGTGGTGATCCCCGTGAGGCCCGCCGCGCGCATCGCCGCGGGCAGACCCTGGGCAATCTGGAGGCTCACGAACACCGCGACGTTGGTCGAGGGGTGCGCCTGCAGGTCGGCAACGACGGTGTTCGGCGCCGTCGTGCCGATGGTGGAAGCGTCAATGGGCACCGAGCGCACCGTGCAGGACGGGCAGTTCTTCTTCATCTCGTTCTCGAACGCCTGCTGCATGGGGTTCGAGAAATCGAAGGCGGGCAAGCCGTAGAACACGGCGCTGGCCTTGGCGCCGTTGTGGGCGACCACCCAGTCGGCGAGCAGTTTGCCGTCGTTGTCGACCTCATTGGCGCCGATGTAGTTGAACGTGACGCCGTAGGGGGTGGCGTCCTTGGCGATCGAAATCGACACTACCTTGAC
>DASWUW010001127.1:0-5846 GCA_036406335.1 Trebonia sp. | reverse complement strand
AGCGCGCCTTGATCTCGAAGAAGCTCCCCGCGTCGACTAGCCGCTCGATGACGGTCAGCACGTCGTAGGCGGCGTTGGGGTCGGGCGGGATCAGCCCGTCAGGCCAGGCGACGGTCGCCGGCCCGGCCGGCTCGGCCGCGGCGGGCCGGTCCTGCCAGCTGCCGGGCAGGTAGGAAAGCAGCAGCCGGGCGGCCGCGATGGCCTCCCAGTCGGAGCCGAACACCTCGTCGCCGCAGCCGGAGACGGAGGCGTGCATCATCGCACCGCCCATCTCCTCCAGCGTGGTGTGCTCGCCGGTCACCTTCTCGGCGATGCGGGGCGAGGCGAGGTACATGGAGGCGTTGCCGTCCACCATGCCGACCCAGTCGGTGAACGCGGGCATGTAAGCGCCGCCCGCGGCGGACGGGCCGAGCAGGCAGCAGATCTGCGGCACCCGGCCGGACAGCCGGACCTGGAGGTGGAAGATCCGGGCCGCGCCGCGGCTGCCGGGGAAGAACCCGAGCTGGTCGGTGAGCCGCCCGCCCGCCGAGTCGACCAGGTAGAACACCGGGAGCAGGTCGCGGTCGGCTCGTTCCAGGATCCGGATCTGCTTCTCGCAGGTGAGCGCGCCCCAGGAGCCGGCCTTGACCGTGAAGTCGTGGGCGATCACCGCTACCGGCCGGCCGTCGACCGTCCCGGTCCCGGTGAGCACGCCGTCGGCGGGCAGCGCGGTGGTGCCGGCGCCGGCCAGCAGGCCGTCCTCGCACCAGCTGCCCGGGTCGAGCAGCAGCCCGACCCGGTCCCGGGCCGACAGCTTGCCCGGCCAGCGGCCCGCGTCGCCGCCCGCGAGAGCCGCCGCCGCGGCCTGCTCGACGTCGGTCATCGCGGCTCCTCCGCCCGCCGGGCCGGGTCGGTGTGCATCAGGCCGGTCCGGCGCAGCTGGCAGACGAGCTCGTCCCGCTGGTTGTAGGCGCGGTGCTCGAACACGACCAGCCCCGCGCCCGGTCGCGACTTCGACCGCCGGGCCTCTACCACCTCGGTCTCGACCCGGATGGTGTCCCCCGCGAAGACCGGCGCCGGGAAGTCGACCTGGGAGAGCGCCACCTGGGCAATGATCGTCCCCAGGGTCAGCTCGGGCACCGACAGGCCGACCACCAGGGCACTGGTGAACATGCTGTTAACCAGCGGGCGCCCGAACTCACTGCGGGCGGCGTAGTCGGCGTCCAGGTGCATCGGGGCCGGGTTCATGGTCATGGTCGTGAACAGCACGTTGTCGGTCTCGGTGACGGTCCGGCGGGTCACGTGCCTGACCCTGGTGCCCACCGGGAGCTGCTCGAACCAGCGCCCGGACACCGGGCGGTCGTCGTCGGTCATGGCCTGCTCCTCGTCTGTTCCGGGAATGACCTTACGGCGGCCCGCACCCGTCGTCAACAAACAGTTGTTGCGGCACTCGCCCCGGCTGGTGTGTAATCGGTGAATGGCAGAGCGCACGTCAGCCGAGGTGGACTACCGGGCAAACATCGTGGACGTGGCGGCGGGGCTGTTCGCCCGGCAGGGCTACCGCGGCACCAGCATGCGTGACATCGGCCGCGCCGTCGGGATCCACGCCGGCAGCCTGTACGTGCACATCGAGAGCAAGGAAGAGCTGCTCCACCGGATCGTCAACGGCATCATGCTCCGCTCCGAGCAGGACATGGAGGAGGTGCTGGCGACCCCGGGCACCGCCCGCGACCAGCTGCACGAGATCGTGCTGCGCGACCTGCGGCTGGTCAGCGAGCACCGGGAGCAGGCCACGGTGTTCTTCCACGAGTGGCGCAACCTCAGCGCCGAACGGCAGCAGGCCGTCATCGCCAGCCGGGACCGCTGGGAGCACGGCCTGCGCAGCGTGATCAGCCGGGGCATCGCCGGGGGCGAATTCCGCGAGGCGGACGTGCGGATCACCGGATTCGCCATTACCAGCATGCTGAACTGGGCCTACGTATGGTACTCGCCCGGCGGCCCGCTCACCGTGGAGCAGCTCTCCGACCAGTACGTCGACCTGCTCGCCCTTGGCCTCCAGCCCCGCTGAGCGCCCCCGGCAGCACTGGCTGCCGCCGGGCCGGCCCGGCTATCATCGCCAGATGGAGCAGGGCAGCTCAGCCGGCCGGGACCAGGTAGTCACCGGCGCTACGCTGCGCGCCGTCCAGGCGCTGGACCAGGTTGACCTCGCCTTCGCGGCCAAGGTGGACCCGTCCCTCGCCACCTTCGTCCTCGACCGCTTTGAGGGCGCCCGCTCCGGAACCCTGCGCAACGTGGTCAGCCCGGCCGGGAAGGGCCTCGGCGGCAAGTGCATCGGCCTCGGCCGCCCGGTCTCGGTCGCCGATTACCTCGGCGCCCGGGGCATCACCCACGAGTTCGACCGTCAGGTCGCGGGCGAGGGGATCCGCGCCATCTTCGCGATCCCGGTCCTGAACGGCGCCCGCGTGTGCGAGATCGTCTACGGCGCGGCGCGTCACCCGGTCTCGTTTAGTGACCGGACCATCGACCGCGCGGCCGGCCTGGTCGGCCGGGGGGCCCGCGGCGTCCGGCCCGCGCCCGCGGCGGCCGACGCCGCGGCCGAAGTCGGCGCGGAGCTGGCCGCGGTGGCGGGCGAGGTCAGTGACCCTGAGCTGCGGAGCCGGCTGCGCGAGCTGAGCGCCCGGCTCACCCGGGCCAGCGAGCGGTCCCTCCGGGAATCACGGAGCGGCGGCGGCCTCGCGCTCACCCCCCGCGAGCTGGACGTGCTGGCCGAGGTCGCCCTGGGCTACGGCAACGCCCAGGTCGCGGTGGGGCTCGGGCTGAGCGAGCAGACGGTCAAGTCTTACCTCAAGAGCGCCATGGCCAAGCTCGACGGCCATACCCGGGGCGAGGCGGTCTACCGGGCCCGGGCGGCCGGGCTCATCCCCTGAGGGCACCGCACCCGCGGCGGGTCACCGGGCTGCCCGGCCGGCGCGCCGGCGCCGGTAACACCCCCGTTCGGGGGTACTGCCTGGGCGCTGGCCGGCCTACGCTTCGAGCTGAGGCGGCCCGTTCAGCCCGCGGGCGCCAGGTCACCGCGTGAGGAGCAGGACATGGACGTCCCCAGCCTGATGCGCCAAGCGCTGTCGTTCAACCGCGAGCGGACCGCGGTCATCACCGAGAACGGCGCCCTGACCTACCAGGAGATGTGGACCCGGGGGGTACGGCTGGCCAACGCGCTGCGCGACCTCGGGGTCCAGCCGGGCGACCGGGTAGCCAGCGTCGAGGACAATAACCTGGGCGCGGCCGACCTGTTCATCGGGGCCGCGATCGCGGGCGCCGTCCGGGTGCCGCTGTACGCGCGGAACTCGACCGAATCCCATGGCCACATGGTCGAGCAGACCGGCACCAGCGTCGTGCTGGCCGACCAGGCGTACGCCGACAGCGTGACCGGCCTGGCCGAGCGGGTCGGCAGCGTCAAGCACGTGCTGGTGCGGGACGACGGCTACGAGGACTGGCTGGCCCGCCAGTCCGACGCCGACCCGATGACCGCGGTCGACCCCGGCGCGTGGTACATCATCCGGCACTCGGCCGGCACCACCGGGCGGCCCAAGGGGGTCGGCTACACCCAGCACGACTGGCTGGTCAACTGCCGCAACTGGTTCTACCGGCTGCCCAACCTCGACTGGAGCAGCGTCGTCGGCCACGCCGGCCCGATCTCGCACGCGTCCGGCTACCTCTTCCTGCCGACCTGGCTGCACGGGAGCACCAACCTGCTGTTCGGCTCGTTCGACGCGGTCAAGGTACTGGGGATGATGGAGCGGCACCGGGTCACCCACATGTTCGCGCCGCCGTCGATGGTGCGGATGCTCGCCGCCGAGCCGTCGGCCGCCGAGCGGGACCTGTCCGCGCTGTGCTGCCTGCTGGTCGGCGGCGCGCCCATCACCGACGCCACCGCGAACGCCGGCCGCAAGGTCTTCGGCGATGTCCTCTACCAGGTCTTCGGGCAGACCGAGGCGGTCCCGCTGACCGTGATGACCCCGCAGGAATGGTTTGGCGACTATCCCGGCTCGACCCCCATGCGGTCGGCCGGGCGGGTGCTGCCGTTCGCCCGGATCGAGATCCGCGGCGACGACGGCGTCACCGTGCTGCCGCCCGGCGCCGAGGGCGAGCTCTACGCGCAGGTCGAGTCGCAGATGAGCGGCTTCTGGGGCGACGACGAGCTGACCAAGACCCGGCTGGTCGACGGCTGGATCAGGACCCGGGACATCGGCACCGTCGACGAGAACGGGTTTGTCTACATCCTCGACCGGGCCGACGACATGATCGTCTCCGGCGGCTTCAACATCTGGCCCGCCGAGCTGGAGACGGTGATCAACGACCACCCGGAGGTCATCGAGGTGGCGGTCTTCGGCGTCCCCCACCCGAAGTGGGGTGAGACACCGCTCGCGGTGTGCCGGGTCGCGGACGGGGCGACCGTCACCCAGGCCGAGGTGATCGAGCTGGTCACCAGCCGGCTGGGCTCGTACAAGAAGCCGTCCCGGGTCGAGTTCACCACCGAGCCGCTGCCCAAGAATGTCGTCGGCAAGCTGCTGCGCAAGGCCCTGCGCGAGCCGTACTGGGCGGGCCAGAGCAGGCGGGTGAGCGGCGCATGATCTCTCCAGCGACCGACGAGAAAGGCGGCTCCCGATGAGCGACCACGGAAACCCGTCCCGGCCCGGAGGCCTCGCGGCCGACGGATTCGACCTGCCCTGGGCCTTCGAACCCGAACACCTGGCCTGGCGCAAGACCGTGCGTGACTTCGTCGCGGCCGAGGTCGCCCCCGGGGCCGCTCAGCGCAGCATCGACTCCGCCTTCGACCCCGAACTGAGCCGGAAGGCGGGGCAGCTCGGGATGTTCGGCCTGCTGGTCGACAGCGAGCACGGGGGCGGAGGCGCCGACCTGCGCACGCTCTGCCTGACGATCGAGGAGCTGGCCACGGCCGACTCCTCGCTCGCGGTCACCGTGCACGTGCAGGCGATCGTCGCGGCGCTGCTCCAGCACCTCACCCCGGACCGCCCCGACCTGCGCCGGGAGCTGCTTCCGGCCGCGGCCGCGGGCACTGCCTTCGTCTCCATCGGCCTGACCGAGCCGGGCGGCGGGTCGGATGCCGGCAACATCGCCACCGTGGCCCGCCCGGACGGCAGCGACTGGATCATCAACGGGGCCAAGCAGTTCATCACCAACTCGGGGACGCCGTTCTCCCGGTACGTGATCCTGCTGGCCGCGGTCGGCGAGAACGTGAACGGGCGGCCGCCGGTCTCCGCGTTCCTGGTCCCGCTCGACGCTCCCGGCGTCACCGTCGGCGCCAAGTACCCCAAGCTGGGCTGGCGCTCCTCCGACACCCACCCGCTGTTCTTCGACGAAGTCCGGCTCCCGGCCGACGCGCTGATCTCCGCGCCCGGCCGCGGCTACCGGGACGTGCTGGAGTTCCTCACCTGGGCCCGGCTGCCGATCGCGGCCATGAGCAGCGGACTCGCCACCGGCTGCCTGGCCGACACGATGCGGTTCGTCGAGCAGCGGCGCTCGTTCGGCAAACCCCTCGGAGCTCATCAGGGGGTCGCGTTCCAGGTCGCGGAGATCGCCGGGCTGGCCGCGACCGCGCGCACGCTCACCTACGACGGCGCCTGGAAGTACGACCACGGGCAGCCGATCCGGGACGCGGCGGCCATCGCCAAGCTGGTCGCCTCGGAGGCGGCCAACAAGGCGGCCTACCTGGCCACGCAGCTCCAGGGCGGATACGGCTTCATCGAGGAGACCGCGGCCACCCGGCACTACCAGGACGCCCGCATCCTGACCGTCGGGGAGGGCACCTCGGAGGTGCAGAAGCTGCTGATCGCGAGGTCGCTCGG
>DASWUW010001126.1:0-2135 GCA_036406335.1 Trebonia sp. | reverse complement strand
CATATCCGGTACGTCCAGCGCGCCCGGCGCTTCCGGCGTCCTCGCCGCGGACGGCGGGGGCGCAGTCCGCCGGCGCTCGGCCGCCGCCGGGGATCCGGGCGGACCCGCGCCGAAGGCGGCGCCGGCGTTCCTCACCGTCTGGCTGGTCGCCCTCACCGCCGTCCTGGCGGTGGCCTACGCCGGCCCGGTCACCCATACCAGCGGGCAGCTGACCAGTACCCTGACCGCCTCCTGGGAGGAGATCATCGGCCACAGCTCGGACGTCGGCTCCGCCGACACCAGCAACAGCCTGGTCGGCGGCTCCCAGGTCACCGACGACCAGCGCATGGCCGCCTACCTGTCCGAGACCCGCGCCTCGACCGCCGCCGACCGCGATCAGGGTTCGCTGTACCCGCAGGCGGTGATCGACAAGTACCCGACCCCGGTCACCTCCATCCCGGACCTGCCGCTGACCTCGGTCGGCAGCGGCCTGCAGAGCCTCGGACTGCCGGTGGCCAGCCTGAACGGCCTGATCCGCTTCGGCATCGCCGCCGGGATCCAGCTCCTGCTGCTGCTCGGCACGGCCGTGACCCTGCTGGGGCTGCGCTACCGGCGGATCCGGTCCGAGCTGACCCCGTCCCGGGACCAGGCCGCGCTGGCGGTGGGCTCGATCGCCGTGCTGGTCCTGCTGACGCTCGTGCCGCAGCTCACGGTCGACTACAGCGTCCTGCGCGCGCTCCAGCAAGGCATCTTCTTCTTCGGCCCGTTCATGGCCGCCGGCCTGCTCTGGGCGCTGCGCTGGTGCGGCCGCTACCGGACGCCGGTGCTCGCCGCGGTGATCGCCGTGATGGCCGTCGACCTGACCGGCGTGGTGCCGCGCCTCACCGGCGGCTACCAGCCGCAGCTCGCGCTGTCCGACTCGGGCCAGTACTACGACGAGTACTTCCCGACCAGCCAGGAGATGGACGCGGCCACGTGGCTGCAGAGCGTGTACGACCGCATCCCGCCGGACGCCCAGCAGACCATGCTGCTGCAGACCAGCCAGGACGTCTTCGAGCGGATCCAGAGCGTCTACGTCGGCCCGGCCGAGGGCACGGTCAACCCGCTCATGCTGCAACCGGGCAGCTACGTCATGCTCGGGCACGCCGAAGTGGACCAGGACCGGGCCTCCATCGACTACCGGGGTACGGCCGTGCCGTACGTGTACCCGACCGACCTGCTCGAAGGCCTGAAGGACAAGATCTACGTCAGCCCCGGAGTGGAGATCTACCGATGAGCGCCGACGCCCCCGGACCGCACGGACCGCATGGACCGCATGGACCGCGCGGACCACTCAGAGTCCTGCTCGTCAGCCATTACTACCCGCCGCACCTCGGCGGCATAGAGAACGTGGTGCACGCCGAGGCCCGGCACCTGACCGCCGCCGGGATCCAGGTCACGGTGCTCACCAGCGGGGAACGCAGCGGCGTCGCCGACGAGGACGGGGTCCGGGTGGTGCGGGTCCGGGCCTGGAACGGGCTGGAGCGCAAGGCCGGGGTACCGTTTCCGATCCTGGGACCGAAGCTGCTGCGCCGCGCGGTGCGCTGGGCGCGCTGGGCGGACGTCGTGCACATCCACGACGCCTTCTATCTGACGTCGTGGGCCGCACTCACCGCGGCGAAGCTGACCGGCACCCCGGTGGTGGCCACACAGCACGTGGCGCTGGTGCACCACGACTCGGCCGCCGTGGGCCTGGTCCAGAAGGGCGTCTACGCGACGGCCGGACGGCTGCTGATGCGCGGCGCGCGGTCTGTGTTCACCATGAACTCCGACGTCTCAGCCTTCGTCCGCGGTCTCGGCGCGCGCCCGGATCGGGTGCACCACCTGCCGAACGGTGTCGACACCGCACTGTTCCGGCCCGCCCGCGACGCCGCCGAGCAGGCCGCGGAACGGGAGCGGCTCGGTCTGCCGCGCGACGGCGTGCTGGTGCTGTTCGTCGGACGCTTCGTGCCCAAGAAGGGATTCGATCTGCTGCTCGCGGCGGCCGATCCGGGCTACCGCCTGGTGTTCGCCGGCGGGCCGGCCGAGGCGCTGGCCAGGGCCGGGGACTCCGCGATCTACCTCGGATCCCTGCCCCCCGCCGAGGTGGCCGCCGCCTACCGGGCCTGCGACGTCTT
>DASWUW010001125.1:0-8743 GCA_036406335.1 Trebonia sp. | reverse complement strand
GGCCTTCCCCCGCCGGGCGGTGCCCCGGCGGCGGCCGGCTCCGCCGGGCCGGGCAACGGCGGCCCGCCCGCCGACCCGGACGAGCTGACTTCGCGCGAGGTCGACGTGCTGCGGCTTATCGCGGCGGGCCAGTCCAACCGGGAGATCGCCCGGACCCTGTTCGTCAGCGAGGCGACGGTGAAGACGCACGTCAACCGGATCTTCGCCAAGACCGGCTCCCGGGACCGGGCCGCGGCGGTCCGCCACGCCTACACCCGCGGGTACGCCGGCCCGGTCTGACCCGGCTAGGCCAGGATCGTCCAGCTGTGCGGCGGCACCAGCAGCGGGTCGGTGACCGCCGCGCCCGGCTCGGCCGTCTCCGCCACCGCCAGGCCCGCCGGGTCCACCGCGAACCGGAACTCCGCGTCGCCGGTATTGAGCAGCAGCAGGGCCTGCTCGCCGTCGCGGGTGCCGTGCAGCCGCAGGGCCAGCGCGGACGGCTGGATCTGCTCACGGGAGGTACGGGCCCGGGTCAGCCAGGGATGGCGGCGGCGGAAGCCGATCAGCCGCTGGTGCAGCCGGTAGTAGCGCCAGCCGCCGGGCGGCAGTCCCGCGGGCGAGGCGGGGAACGCGGGCCGGATGGCGTCGTCGCCGCCCGCCCGGTGCTCCTTGAGGCCGCGGAAACCCTGCTCGTCGCCGTAGTACACGCTCGGCAGGCCGCCGACGCAGCACAAGACCGCGATCGCGTGGGAGAAGTGCCGCTCGTCGTTCAGCGCCGTCGCCAGCCGGGTCACGTCGTGGTTCCCGGTGAACGTCTGCGCCAGCTCGCCGTCCAGGAACTCGTTGTGGCGGGTCAGCGCGTGGTCGAGCTCGTAGAAGTTCCGGTCGTTGAGCGCCGACCAGATCGCCTTCCACAGCTCGTACTGGGTGACGGAGTCCAGCCCGGCCTCACTGGCGTAGGCGGCGTAGTCGCCGTGGATCATCTCGCCGAGAAACCAGGCGCCGGGGAACTCCGCGCGCACCGCGGGCACCGCCTTTCCCCAGAACGCCGGCGGCACCGCGTACGCGGCGTCCAGCCGCCAGCCGCCCGCACCGCGCCCGAGCCAGTGGCGCATCACCCCGGTGACGTAAGCCAGCACGGCGGGCTCGTCGTGATCGAGCTCGACCAGCTGCCCGTGGCCCTCGAAGACCGCGTACCCCTCGCCGCCGGGGGCCCGCTTGAACCAGCGGGCCTCCGGGGCCTGCGGGCCGCCGTCGAGCGCGGCCCGGAACGCGGGGAACGACCGGCCGACGTGGTTGAACACCCCGTCGAGAATCACCCGGACGCCCCGCCGGCCCGCCGCGGCGACCAGGGCGTCGAAGTCGGCGTCGTCGCCCAGCCGGGCATCGATCCGGAAGTGGTCGACGGTGTCGTACCCGTGGGTTTCGGCGGCGAAGACCGGGCCGAGCAGCAGCCCGTTGCAGCCGAGCTCGACCGCGTAATCCAGCCACGCCTCCAGCTGCCGCAGCCGGTGCCGGACCGGTGCTCCCGCGGGCAGCGCGGCTGCCTCCGCCCCGGTGAAACCAAGCGGGAACACCTGCCACAAGATGGCGTGATCAGCCCAGGACGTCACACCGCCACGTTACCGGCGCGGTCCGGCCCCCGCCGGGATTCGCCTCCGGGAGAGGTTAAAGCACGTGTCCCGGCGGGACAGCTCGGCCGCCACGCCCTGGCCGCCGGCCGATGCACTAGGTTCAGTCTGTGACTGACGGGCTGGCCGATCCCTTTGACACCGCCGGGCTGCGGGCCCGGGTCCTCGACGCCTGGGCGGCGTCACCGAGCCGGTTCCGGGAGGACGCCAACGCCGAGGAGGACTACGCCCTCGGCGGGTACCGGGACCGGGTCATCGTGGAGCTGGCGCAGAACGCGGCCGACGCCGCGGTCCGCGCCGGGGTGCCCGGCCGGCTGCGGCTGACCCTGCGGGACGGGACGCTGACCGCCGCCAATACCGGGGCGCCGCTGGACGCCGCCGGGGTTGAGGCGCTGTCCACCCTGCGCGCGTCGGGCAAGCGCGGAGACGCCGCGGGCGACGAAACGGTCGGGCGGTTCGGGGTGGGGTTCGCCGCGGTCGCCGCGGTCAGCGACGCCCCCCGCATCCACTCCGCCAGCGGCACGGTCGGCTGGTCCCGGAACCGGACCGGGGAAATCGTCGGCGCGATCCCGGCGCTGGCGGGCGAGACCGCGGCCCGGTCGGGCCACGTACCGGTGCTGCGACTGCCGTTCGCGGAGCCCGCCGCGCCCGCTCCCGGCCCGCTGCCCGACGGGTTCGCGACGGCGGTCGAACTGCCGCTGCGCGATGACGACGCGACCGGGCTGGTCCGCCGGCTGCTCGCGCACGCCGGGCCCGCGCTGCTGCTCGCCCTGCCCGCGCTCAGCGAGGTGGTCGTCGAGGCGGCCGGGACGACCCGGGTGCTCACCGCGGTCCACGACGGCGCCCAGTCGACCGTCACCGTCGACGGAGCGCCTACCGTGTGGCGGGTGGCTGCCTCCGGAGGCGACCTCGACCCGGCGCTGCTGGCCGACCGGCCCGCCGAGGAACGGACCCGGACAACCTGGTCGGTCCGCTGGGCGGTGCCGGTGACCGCGGCCGACGGCGGGCCGGCCGGGCGGCTGCCCGACGGGGTCAGCGCCGTCGTGCACGCGCCGACACCGACCGACGAGCCGCTCAGCCTGCCCGCGCTGCTGCTCGCGTCGTTTCCGCTGAGCCCGGACCGGCGGCACGTCGCGCCCGGGCCGCTGACCGGTTTCCTGGTGGAGCGGGCGGCGGACAGCTACGCCGGCCTGCTGCCCGGCCTGGCTCCCGGACCGGGGCTGCTCGATCTCGTGCCCGGACTGGTCGGCCAGGGGGAGCTCGACGCCCGCCTGGCCCAGGCCATCGTGTCCCGGCTGCCGGGGACGCCGTTCCTGCCCGCCGTCGACGGCGCTCTCCGGCCGGATGTCCCCGGCGCGCCCGCGGCATCCCGGGTCCGGCCCCGGGACGCGGTGCTGCTGGGCACCTCGGCGGAGGGGTTGCGGGAATGGCTCGCGCCGGTGCTGCCGAACCTGGTCGCCGGCCCTCTCCGGCACCCGGCGTGGGCCGTGCTCGGGGTGCGCCGGATGCCGCTGGCCGAGCTGGCCGACCTGCTGACCTCGCTCGACCGGGAACCCGCCTGGTGGCGCGGCCTGTACGGCGCACTGGCCGACGCCCCGGCCGAGGAGCGGGCCGAGCTCGGCGCGCTGCCGGTCCCGCTGGCGGACGGACGGCTGGTACGCGGGCCGCGCGGGCTGCTGCTGCCCGGCCCGGGACTCGAGCAGGCCAGCCGGCTGGCCGTGCTCGGCCTGCGGGTCGTCGCCCCGGAAGCGGTCCACCCGCTGCTCGCCCGCCTCGGCGCGGTCGAGGCGACGCCGCGCAGCGTCCTGGAAGACCCGGCGACCCGCGCCGCCGTGCGGAACTCCTATGACAGCGCGGCCGAGGCCGCCTACGACGACGACTCCCCCGGGCGGCTCGCCGACGCGGTCCTCGGCCTGCTTACCGCGCTGGACGTCACCCCCGGCGAGTACCCGTGGCTGGCCGGGCTGGCGCTCCCAGGCGAAGACGGCGACTGGTACCCGGCCGGGGAACTGCTGCTGCCGGGCGCGCCGCTGGCCGAGATCTTGGCCGGCGACGCCCCGTTCGGCACGGCCGACCCGGCGCTGGTGGAACGGCACGGTGCGGACGTGCTGCAGGCGGCGGGCGTGCTGTGGTCCTTCGGCCTGCTGACGGCGGAAGACGTCGAACTGGACGAGTCGCAGATCGACCTGGACCTCGACGGCATCGGCGAGTGGGCGGCCGGCACCCGGGACCGGCTCCAGCCGGCCGACGACGACCTCGTGCCGCTGCCTCCGGCCGCCGTCGAGTTCACCGCCGTCCGGGACCTCGACCTGGTCGACCCGGACCGCTGGCCGCAGGCCCTGGCCCTGCTGACCCAGCCGCCGCTGCGCGCCGCGCTCACCGAGCCGACCCGGGTCCGGCTGCCCGACGGCCGGTACGCCGCCGTGCCGTCCTATACCGCCTGGTGGCTGCGCCGCCACGTCACCCTGGGCGGGCGGCGCCCGTCCGACCTGCGCCTGCCGAACGCCGACCCGCTGCTGGCGGGCCTGTACGACGCGGTCGGCCCGGCCGCGGAAACCGACGCCGGCCTGGCCCTCGCCCGCGCCGTTGCTGACCCCGCGATCGCCCGCGCGCTCGGCGTCCGCTCGTCGCTCACCGCCCTGCTCACCGAGCCTGGTGGCGCCGATGAGCTGCTGGGCCGGCTGGCCGACCCGGCCCGGCCCGTCACCCGGTCCCAGCTGCGGGCACTGTGGGCGGCACTCGCGGCCGTCGGCGGCGTGACCGCGGATGACATCGACCCGCCGGACCGGATCCGGGCCGTACAGGGCGGCAAGATCACCGTCGCGGACGCGGCCGAGGTCCTGATCCTCGACGTTCCCGACCTGTGGCCGCTGGTCGCGGACCAGCCTCTGCTGACCGTGCCGTACCAGGACGCCGTCCGGCTGGCCGGGCTGCTCGACCTGCCGCTCGCATCCGAGGAGGTCACCGGGGCGGTCGAGTCGGCCGGGGAACGCCGCCCGGTGCCTGACCTGGTGCCGGAGGTGCTCCCCGACGCTCCGGCGACCTACCTCGAGCATGACAGCCTCACCGTCGACGGCACCGACGTCCCGTGGCGGTGTACCGGCGGCGAGGTCCACGCGGCCACCGTCGAGGGGCTGGCCTACGGTCTGGCCTGGGCCGCGGGCCAGTGGCAGTCCCGCCACCTGCTGGCCGCTCTGCTGACGACCCCGGGCGAGGCCGACCGCCTGCTAGCCGAGTCCGACCTCGAAGCCTGACGCGTTAGCGGAAGAGGTCACTGACGCTGGTGGCCGTTACGGCTTTCCTCAGCCACTCGTCGAGCTGGCCGGAGTCGGCGCAGCCGAGTACCCGTTGCTGTTCGTCTTCCGAGGGCGTCCGATTGCGGGCGGCGCGGACAACGAGGACCGCTTTACGCTCAGTCCGTGATGGCGGGGACGCGCCGCGGATGCAGCGCCCGGGGCAGGAAAGTGAATCCGGGCACCACGGTCGGGATCGGCTTGGCGTACCACTCCGAGGTCGCTTCGTCCGGGCAGAGCACGAGCACGTCAACCGGGCACTCATGCTCTAGCCGGAGAGCGGCCGCGTAGCGGGGCAACTGCCGGCGCTTCCTCTCGGTGGCTTCCAGGCAACTCGATTAGCGATGAAAGGCGGGAACAGCGGAACCGGACCGACGGCGGGCGGGCAGACTTGGGGCATGGGCAAGGCGGACAGGCGGCGGCAGAAGCGGGAACGGCAGCGAGAACGGACCGCACGGGGCGGGCCGGCCGCCGGAACCGGGGCGGCGTTCCGGGCCGGGCCGGGGCGGCCGGGCTCGGACAAAGACCTGGCGGCCGCGGTGATCGGCGAGGCGCTGGGCGCGGTCAGCGCCGGCGACCAGGCTGCCTACAGCGGCTGGCTCCGGCAGCTCGCGGACGAGCGGACACCGGAGTGGACGCGGGCGGTGAGCGACGGCCTGACCGGGTTCCTGCGGGTGTCGGTGCGGAACGCGTGGCGGCACGGGTGGCAGCCGGCCGAGCTGGTCCGGCAGGTCGGCCGGGAGCTTTCCGCCGAGCACGCAGCGGTGGCCGCAGACGTGATCGCGGACGAGATGCGCGGCTACGCCGCCGGCACCGCGGACTCCCGGTGGGCCGCGCAGCTGGCCGCGCTCAGCGTGCTCCCGGCGGGTGAGGCCGGCTACATGGAGGCCTGGCGGCTGGCCAACCTAGCGGGGCTGCGGGGAGCGCTGGCCACCGCGCTGGAGACGCTGCTCGTCCTGGGGCGTCTCCCGGTGCTGGAACGGCTGCTCCCGCTGCCCGGGACCGCCCGGCCCGACGCAGGCGCGAAGCGCGCCGAGGACACCGGACCGGTGGACGAGCGGGCCCTGGGCCGGATCCGCGCGCTGCTGGCCAAGGCGGAGGCGACCGAGTTCACCGAAGAGGCGGAGGCCTTGTCGGCCCGCGCGCAGCAGCTGATGGCCAAGTACAGCATCGACCACGCGCTGCTCGCGGCGCAGGAGGGGCACCCGGAGGCGCCGGGCGGGCGGCGGCTGGCGGTGGACAACCCCTACGACGCGCAGAAGGTGACCCTGCTGCAGACCGTGGCGCAGGCCAACCGCTGCCGCACCGTCTGGCTGAAGGAGCTGGGCCTGGTCACCGTGATCGGTTTCCCGGCCGACCTGGACGCGGTCGAGCTGCTCTTCACCTCGCTGCTGGTGCAGGCCAACAGCGCGATGCTGCGCGCCGGGGCGAAGCAGGACTCCTACGGGCGGTCCCGGACCCGGGCGTTCCGCCAGTCCTTCCTGATCTCCTACGCGGTCCGCATCGGGGAGCGGCTGGCCGAGGCGGCCGGGCACGCCGAGCAGGAGGCCGTGGCCGAGCAGGCCGCGGCGGAGCCCCCGGAAGCGGCGGGTGCCGGTACCGGCCTGGTCCCGTTCCTGGCCGCCCGCCACCGGGCCGTCGACGACGCGGTCGACGCGATGTTCGGCGGCAACCTGACCAGAAGCCGGGGCGTGCGGGTCACCGACGAGGAAGGCTGGCACTCCGGCCGGGCCGCGGCCGACCTGGCCAGCCTGCACAACCGCACGCCCGTCGGCCGCCCAGACCGCATCTAGGGGCGGGCCCGGTCAGTGATCCAGCCGCGGGTCCGGTGAGGCTGGGCAAGCGTCCGCCCGGGAAAACCGGATGCGGCGGCCGGGCGGGCTGGCTAGCATCCGGGCGTGGCCCACACCTATCCTCCGCTGAACGTCGAAGTCCGCACGCCGCGCCTGACGCTGGCCGGCGCGTCCGACGAACTGCTGGAACGTCTCGTGCCGCTGGTGCGGGCCGGGATCGCCGACGTCGAGCCGTGGCCCTTCGACGACCCGATCTCGTTCTACGCCGACAGCCCCGAACGCGAATGGCAGTGGCTGCGGGGCGTCTGGGCGGGCCGCGCCCGCGTGAGCCCGGATTCGTGGCGGCTGTACTTCGCCGTGCTCGTCGACGGCGAACCGGTCGGCATGCAGGACCTCACCAGCCGGAACTTCACCCGGTTCGGCACGGTGTCCAGCTTCTCGTGGCTGGCCCCCGGCAGCCGCGGACAGGGGTTCGGCCGGGAAATGCGGGCGGCGATTCTGCAGCTGGCCTTCGCCGGGCTGGGCGCCCGCGAAGCCGGCAGCGACGCCTTCGTCGACAACGAGGCGTCCAACCGCGTTTCCCGCGGCCTGGGGTACGAACCGAACGGCACCGACTGGGACACCCGCCGGGGCGAGCCCGCGCGGATCCAGCAGTGGCGGCTCACCCGGTCCGCGTGGGAACGGGTCCGCCGGGACGACATCAAGCTGGCCGGCGTCGAGGAGTGCCTGCCCGTCCTGGGCATCGGCTAGCGGCGCCCGGCGGCGGGTCAGCCGGGCCGGACGACGTGCCAGGTGCCGCCGAACTGGACCACGCCGCCGCCGCCCACGTCACCCGGGTCGAAATCGCCCGCGAACGTGTAGAGCGGATGGCCGTCGTAGGTCGCCTGGACCACTCCGTCCGGCCGTCGCATCGTGCCCAGCGTGCCCGCCAGGGCGGTGCCGGCCGCGGGTTCGGGCGCGCCGGTCACCGGGGGCCACTGCGGGAGGCAGGTGCTGCCGCAGGCCGAGTAGGCCGGGGTGTCCGGGCTGAACCAGTACAGGGTGTAACCGGTGCCGTTGGCGACCACGGTCCCGGACGAGCGGGTCTTGAACGGCTGCAGGAAGGCCACGGCGTTGCCGCCGATGCTGCCTGACAGCAGGTGCGGCGCGGAGTCCGCGGGCGGCGCCGAGCAGCCCGCCGTGAACAGCCCGGCGCAGGCGAGCACGGCCAGCGCGGCGGCGCGGCGTGCGTTCCGGTGAGCCCGCATGGCATCCTTTCGCTGGCCTGGGCCGGCGGCGGCCCGGTCGGCTAACACCGTACCGCCGCGTCCGGGACCAGGCGCTCGAAGTCGGTGTCTTCGCGGCCCCGGATCCCATAACCTGGCACCCATCCGCACCGGGACGGGACGGCCGGCGAGGACTGGAGCAACAGACGATGAACGCGTCACGCGCGGGGCGCAGGCCCCGCTGTGCCCGGCGGGGGCGCGGCGCCGCCCGGGTGCTGGTCGTGCTGGGCGGGGCCGCGGCCGGGCTGCTGGCACTGGCGGGCACCGCCTTCGCGCACGTCACGATCACGCCGGGCTCGGCCCCGCAGGGGTCGACGGCCGAGCTGACGTTCAAGGTGCCGAACGAGGAGTCGAAGGCGGCCACGGTGGAGCTGCAGCTCCAGGTACCCACCGCCCGCCCGATCGCGCAGTTCCTGGTCAAGCCGGTGCCCGGCTGGTCGGTGACCGTGCAGACGGTCACGCTGCCCAAGCCGGTCGTCACCGACGACGGCTCGTTCGGCACCGCGGTGTCCGAGGTGACCTGGAAGGGCGGCACGATCAAGCCGGGCGAGTTCCAGGATTTCTCCGTCTCGGCCGACCCGCTGCCGTCCGGCATCGGCCAGCTCGTCTTCAAGGCGGTGCAGACTTACTCCAACGGGGACGTCGTCCGCTGGATCGACCTGCCTCAGCCGGGCCAGCCGGAGCCGGAGCATCCCGCCCCGGTGCTCACCCTGACCTCAGCCGGAGCCGCCGGAGCCGGCGGCGGGGGCGGCGCGGGCGGCGCGCAGGCTGACCCGCCGGCC
>DASWUW010001124.1:0-2124 GCA_036406335.1 Trebonia sp. | reverse complement strand
CTGTTCGTGGAGGCCGCGCACACCGTCGTTCCTCCGCTGCGAGCCGAGTTCAAGGCCATTGACGAGCGGGAACCCGGACAGGAGACCGGGGCCGTCATCCGGCTCGCCGGGCGCACGTTGATCAGCACGGTCCCGCGGCTTCTGGGCAGCGCCGCCGGTATCTTCCGGGAACTGGGAGCCGACTCCAGGCGGAGAAAAAAGCTGCGGCGGGTCCGGGAGACGCGGGACTACGGTGCGCTGGCCAGCGTCCGCGAACTCGCGGCCGACTCCAAATGGCAGCGTTACTTCCAGATCTTCGACGATGAGCGTTTCGTCAAGGTGGTGGAACAGCGGATCTTTCATTCCCTGGTGCAGTTCCTGAAGGATCACAACATCGATAGCAGCACCCTTGAATCTCGGGCCGAAATGCTTATTAACAACGGTGTTATCTTCGGGGACAACGCCAACATCAAGGACGGCCAGGTGGCGGGAGCCGGATCCCGCCTCACCAAAATGATGCAGCGCACCGCGGAAAGGAGCGAATGATGTCAGGAACGGGCGACAACTACGGAGTGCAGTTCGGGGACTCGGCGACCGTCTCCGGAGGAGCGATCGGCGGAGCGGGTTCGCGGATCTGGGTGAACCAGTCCCCGGGCCCCCCGGAACTCGACGAACTGCGGAATGCCCTCAGCTCGCTGATCGACCAGCTGCGCGGGTCTCCCGCGGAGGTGGACGACCCCGCCGCTCTCGCTGAGGTCGCGGTGTCGGCGCGGGAGGAGGCCGACAAGGAGAAGCCGAATAAGCACATCCTGAGCGGCCTGCTGCACGCCCTGATGGCCGGAGTGCAGAACTCGGCCGCGCTCGCGGACGCGGTGCTCGCCATCCAGCACGCCGTCAGCTCGCTGCTGTAGTCAGGGGACGGCGCCCGCGGTCACCCAGCTGGCCAGGAGAGGAAGCATCCGGGCGGTGGCGGAGTGGGGCTCGGCGGTGTAAAGCACCAGGTGCTGCTCGGGGACGTGCGGCGCGGTGACGATCTCGACGTTGAAATCGAGGGGACCCGCCTGAGGATGAGTGATGTGCTTGCGAACCGAGGCGTAGTCGCGGACGGTGTGGTCATCCCACCAGCGGGCCACGTCCGGATCGGTGCGCCGCAGGTTCTCCACGTCCGCCGCGAGGCGCCGGTCATCGGGATGCCGGCCCAGCTCCAGGCGCATGGCCGCGACCGACCGGGCGGCGAACTCAGCCCAGTTGACGATGCGGGCCCGGGCTAGCGGCTCGCGGAACAGGTAGTCGATGAACGACGATCCAGGGGGCATGGGGGAGCCGAGTACCGCTTGCAGCAGGCCGTTGCGGGCCAGCACCTCGGCCCGGGGGCCGAGAAGCAGGACCGGGATGTGGTCAAGCGCGGCGGCGACCCGCAGCAGACCGGGGTCGGCCCGCTGGCTGACGGGCACCGGGGGGCGCCGGCCGCTCACCGGAGCCGCGAGGTCGCGCAGGTGCGCGGCTTCCACGTCGTCCAGGCGCAGGGCCCGGGACAGCGCCGCCAGGACGGATTCGGACACCGTTGCCTGCCTGCCCTGTTCCAGCCGGCTGTAGTGGTCGGTGCTCAGAGACGCCAGCATGGCCAGCTCTTCCCGGCGCAGACCGGGCACCCGGCGCTGACCCGGCAGGGCGGCGATGCCCGCCTGGGCCGGGGTCAGCCGGTCCCGGCGCGCCCGGAGGAAAGCGCCGAAGGCGGAACGGTCCTGGCTCATGCCGCCATCGTAAGTCCGAGCCGGGATAATGTGCCTGGTCACGTCGTGCCTAGGTTGAACTGGCACTGGCTGCCCAGCGGCGGCGGGGGTGTGATGAGCAGATGACCAGTTCACAGCAGCAACAGGAAATGCAGGATGCGGCCCGGCGGCCGTTTCACGGCCAGGCCGCGGTCGTCACCGGTGCCACCAGCGGTATCGGGGCGGCGATCGCCCGGGTACTGGGGGAGCGCGGCGCGCACGTGATCGTCGCCGGCCGCGACGAACGACGGGGCGCGGGCGTAGTGGCCGGCATCCGGGCGGCCGGCGGCAAAGCCGACTTCGTCGCCGCCGACCTGGCCGGCGACGCGGGCACCGTCCGCGCCTTCGCCGCCCGGGCGGCGGCCGCCGCCGG
>DASWUW010001123.1:0-1535 GCA_036406335.1 Trebonia sp. | reverse complement strand
CTGCGCGGCAAGCTAGCCCGCCTCGGCCAGGCTCCGGCGGCCGGCGGTACCGGTTCGGCCTAGGGGCGGAGCCCGGGACCGTTCGGCGCCGGGCTGGTTACTTGGCCAGGAAGTTGAGCAGGGCCTCGTTGAATTCCTGCGGGTGGCTGGTGTTGCAGCCGTGCGGCGCGCCGGCGATCAGGTACAGCTCGCTGCCGATGATCGCCTCGTGGGTGCGCTTGCCGGAGCCCGCGAACGGCACGGTCTGGTCGCCGTCGCCGTGCAGCACGAGAACGGGAACGGAGACCCGGGGCAGGTCGTCGCGGAAGTCGGTCGCGCCGAAGGACGTCATGCAGGCGAGCGCGGCCGCCTTGTCAGCCTGCCCGCACAGGGCGATGGCCTCCTGGCGCTGTGCCTCGGTCACCTTCAGCTGGCCGTCGGCGGTGAAGAACCGCGTGATGAAGTCGTCGTAGAAGGAGTCCTGGTTCGCCGTCAGCGCGGCGCCCATCTGGCCCGCCTCGGTCTTGGTCAGCGGGCCGTCGGGGTTATCGGACGTCTGCATCAGGTAGGGCGGGACGGCGGAGGCGAAGACGACGCTGTGCAGCCGCTCCGCGCCGTACTTGGTGAAGTACCGGGCGACCTCGCCGCCGCCCATGGAGAAGCCGACGAGCGTGACATCGCTCAGGTCGAGCCCGGTCAGCACGGCGTGCAGGTCCTCGGTGAGGGTGTCGTAGGTGTAGCCGTGCTTGGGCTTGTCGCTGCGGCCGAACCCGCGGCGGTCGTAGGTGATGACCCGGTACCCGGCCTGCTCCAGCGCGGGCACCTGGTCCTTCCAGGACTCGCCGGACAGCGGCCAGCCGTGGATCAGGACAACCGGCCGCCCGGTGCCCCCGTAGTCGTCGACGTGCAGGTTAGTGTCCTTGAACAGGCCGTGGTGGGCGGTTATCTCCGTCATGTGGGTGCTCCCCTTCGCGTTATCCCCCAGCTACCCGGGCCGGGAGGCCCACACGGGGCAGAACCGACAGGTTGAGCGCCATTCGCGCCAGCGGCCGGGCCCGGTCAGCGGCCTGGCTTGGTCAGCGGATGCCGGCCCAGAGAGCGCGCTCTTCCCCGGCCGGGTCCTCCACGACGTGAAGGTCCTCGGTGAGCAGGGCGGTGGTGCGGCGGCCGGCGTCGTAGGGCGCCCAGCCGGGATCCCCGCGGGTGATGAAGTCGACCCAGATCCGGTGGACCCGGTCCGCGGCCGCCCGCGAGGGACTGCCGCCGACCAGCGGGCGGGCCGTGGGGCGGTCGATCGTGTCGAAGACGAAGGGAATCTCGACCGCGTGAGCGGCGCCGAGCCCGCCGTTGGCCTGCGGTTCCGGCAGGTCGAAGCGGTACATCCAGGTGCTGGCGGCTCCGGCGGCAGCCCGGGTCTCGGCTACCCGGATGGCGGGCACGCGGAAGAACCAGTCGCTGATCACCGCGGCCAGGACGTCGCCCGGGCTGGCGTCCGGACGGCTGGCCCGGTACACCGCCAGGCCGTCCCCGGTCAGCCCGTAGGCGCCCGCCGCGGC
>DASWUW010001122.1:0-1786 GCA_036406335.1 Trebonia sp. | reverse complement strand
GCCGCCGCCGCGTCCCGCCGCCTGGCCGACGGGTAAGCCCGGAGGCGGCTGGGCCGGCGCCGACCGCGCCAGCCGCGCCCACTCGGCGTACCCGAGCCGGTCCAGGGTCCCGGCCAGCCACGCCCGTCCCTCCCCGGTCAGCCGCGCATCGCCGCCCGCACCGTTTCCACGTCCCGCTCCAGCCCCGCCACGTCGGTGTCCTCGTGGTGGCACGCCGTCGCCGCCCCGGCCCGCGCCGCCCGCCCTCCGGCGACCCACCAGGGCGCGCCGCACCCGGCCAGCTCGGCCGCGACCTCGGCCGGCGGCAGCGCGTCCCACCCGCCGTACCAGGCCTCGAACTCCACTTGGTCGGTAAGTCCCATCGCCGCCTGGAGAAACCCGTCGTCGTCCACCGCACTAGTCTCCCGCTTCCAGCCGGCTCGGGCTCCGGATGCTTGGATAGGCCTATGAGTGCCGAGCAGGACGTCCCCCGTATCGTCAGCGCCAGCCGGGAGATCGCGGCGAGCCCGGAGCGGATCTTCGCGCTGATCGCCGACCCCGCCGCCCAGCCGCGCTGGGACGGCAACGACAACCTGGCCGAGGCACCGCCGGGGCAGCGCGTGCGCGCGGTCGGCGACGTGTTCACCATGCGGATCACCCAGGGCAGCGTCCGGGAGAATCACGTGGTCGAGTTTGAGGAGGGCCGCCGCATCGCCTGGCATCCTTCCGAGGTCGGCTCACCCCAGCCCGGCCACCTGTGGCGCTGGGAACTGGCGCCGCTGGGTGTTTCGCGCACCGTGGTCACCCACACCTACGACTGGACGCGGCTGAGCGACGAGAAGCGCGTCCGCCGGGCCCGGGTGACGACAGCGACGCGGCTCCGGGCATCTCTCGACCGCCTCGCCGCCATCGCCGAGTCCCCGGACGCCCAGCCCCCGGACACCCAGCCCCCGGACACCCAGCCCCCGGACGCCCAGCCCCCGGACGCCCAGTCCCCGGACGCCCAGTCCCCGGTGTTACGCGGTGACCTTGTCCAGGAACGCGGTCAGGTTGGCCAGGTTCCGGGCGACCTTCTCCTCCAGCGTGAGCGCTTCCGGCAGCCGGGTGCTGGAGGCGGTGAACTTCTTGCCCCGGGTGTACAGCGAGCAGGCGAGATCGCCGCAGAAGTACGCGCCGACGGAGTTGCCCTGCTGGCCGGCTTTGCCCGCGCGCGGGGCGACCATCAGCGTGACCCCGCCGACGTGGCTGGTCAGGCAGACCGAGCACAGGTTGGAGCGCCTCTGCCCCCGGCCCGCGGGGGTGCAGCGCAGCGTGACGGCCACCGGCAGGGCGCCCGTCTCGGCGACGAGGTAGGCGCGTTCGGGGGACTGCGGGTCCCGCCAGCCGAGGAAGTCCAGGTCGTCCCAGGGCTGCTGGTCCAGTGCCCGCGGCAGGTTCAGCCGCCTGGCCTCGCCCTTGCTGCAGTTCACGAAGGCGGCGCGGATCTCCGGCCCGGTCAGCGGCTTCACGAGCGTGAAGGCTAGATCGCCGGGCCCGGGCCGTCAAACCCTTATCGGCCGCGGACCTTCTGGTAGTGACGCGCGGCGCGGGTGCGGTTGCCGCAGGCGACCGAGCACCACTCCCGGCGCGGGTGGGTCTTGACGAAGTAGAGCACGCAGCCGGGCGCGTAGCAGGCCCGGAGCTCGCCCGCGCCGGGTCCGCCGAGCAGCTCGACCGCCAGCGCGGCCACCTGCGCCAGCCCGGCCGTCACCGGCGCGCCCGCCGCGGCCGGGCCCGGTTCCAGCCGCCCGTCGCGCAGCGTCAGGCA
>DASWUW010001121.1:0-1653 GCA_036406335.1 Trebonia sp. | reverse complement strand
ACCCGAGTGCCCGCCGTGCTGCCTGGCTGCCGGCCTCGCCGGGAGCGGCCATGACCTTGGGTGCCGGCCCTCCAGCCGGGTGCCCCTTGACCGGAGCGGCGATGGCGCTGGTGATCGGGTGTCCTAGCTCTGCGTCGGTGGCCTATTTGGCGTCGGTGACTACGGCGATCTGACGGACGAAGGTGCCTTCCACGGCAGAGTGGAGGAGGAAGTCGGCGACGTTTGCTCGAGAGGTTGAGGGGAACACCGGCAATTTCGTGACGTCCTCGAGCGCAACGGCGTTGTAGCGGGTGCTGTCGCCGTTGTTCAATGCTCCGGGGTATTCGAGGGTCCATTTCAGGTCGCTGGCCTTCAAGAGCACCTCCGATGCGGCCTTGTCGGCGTAGGTTTTCCGGAGCACGGTTCGGAATAGGGGGCCTACGAGGAATGAGGCTTTGGCGAGGGAGTCGCCGACTCCGAACGCCGACACGGTGACGAAACGGTCAACGCCTGATGTTTTCGCGGAAGCGATGACTGCGCGGACGGTGCCGGTGACCAGCGTTGGAGTCTCGCGGGCGTTTTTCACCCCGAGCGTGCTGATAATCGCGTCGTGGCCCCGGGCTGCCGTCGCGATCACGGTGGCGTCGGTGACGTCGCCGCTGACAACCCGCGCGCGCGGGTCAACGGTGGCGTCGGCCCGCCGGACGAGGGCACTGACCTGGTGTCCCTGGTCGAGTGCCTTTTTGGTGAAGAGGACGCCGGTGCGCCCGGTTGCTCCGAGGACAAGAAACTTCACGGTACTTCGCTCTCTATCGATGGATGAACAGGCGTGCTCGTGCTGCGGCCGGGCGGCAGGGCCCGGTTTCCGTTCCTGCCGTGCCGGACCCTCGGGCTTCTGCCGGCGGCGGCCTGGGTAGCGACGGCCCGGGTCGTCTGGGCACTATGCACCGCGGCAGTTAACTACACCCCACCTGACATCGTCAGGATCAATTACTAATCTAGTCAGCAAAACTGACTATGTCAAAGCGGAGCCGAAACCTGCTGGCGCCCGCTGGCCCCGGCGGGTCGGGCGAACGGGAACCGGGGGCGGACGGCGCGGGGCGGGGCGGGTCTACCGCGCGTAGGGGTCGGTGATCTCGCGGAGCTGGTCTAGAATCTGGTGCAGCAGCGTGAAGTTGCGGGTGCCCAGGTAGGCCTTCCACTCCGAGAAGATCTCGTCGCGTGTCGCCTTGGCTACTTCGACCGCCCGCCGGCCACGCTGCTCGATCACGATCAGCCGGGCGCGGCCGTCCGCGGGGTCGGGAACCCGGGAGACATAGCCCAGGCGTTCCAGCTGATCGACCATCACGCCGGCGCTCTGCTTGGTCATTTGCGCCTGGTCAGCTAGGTCCGTGAGGCGCGAACCGCCCGGGGCGACGCGCTGGAACACCCGGCACTGGGCGAGGGTCCAGTCGTCGAACCCGGCATCCTGGAGGGCCCGGAAAATCCGGTCCTCGGTGTACCGGTACGGGATGAGCAACGACACCCCTAGATCGGCCCGCTGCTCGTCGTCCATGCCGCTCCCAGCTCCGTCGCCCGCCTGATCCCGCGAGGTTCACACCCTACGCCAGCACCGCCGGCCCGGCCGCGGCGGCGCGGGCGCGGCGCTGCGCACGCCGCGTTCCGCATGCGCCC
>DASWUW010001120.1:0-3537 GCA_036406335.1 Trebonia sp. | reverse complement strand
GCAACGGCAGCTGCTCTCGGCCCGCCCCTTGCGGGCTCGCTCCGGACAGGCGGAGGTCCGGAAAGATCCTAGACATCGAGATCGACCTGGCTCGGTCGGCCTGGTCTCTTACCCGGGTCATTCACGCCGGCGGGGAACAGGCGTCTTATCTTCAGCTTCCGGTCAAGGCGGTCCGCTGACCGGCTTGACCGGGCTGCGGGCGGGGCCGGATCCCGGTGGTCAGTCGATGCTTTCGGTGACTGGTTCCGGGGTCACGACGGGTGCCCTCAAGCGCAGTTTTGCCAGCAGCGGCGGCGAATACCACGCCGGGTCCGGGCCGTCCAGGAACCGGAAGAGGTCTGGCGTTTGCGGCCGCGCGCCGCTGAGCGCGTAGATCGCGGCGCCGATGACGCCGCCGCCGACAGCGAGTCCGAGCCCGATCCACAGTGCGATGCCGGTACCGCCGTTGAGGCTGCCGCCGGTCGTTTCGGCGAGGTAGACGAAGACCGGGGCCACCAGGAACGCGGCCACTGCCCGGAGCAGCTCGACGATGGCGAACACGCGCTGCAGACTGGCCGACGGCAGCGAGAAACCGGCTACGAACAGCGCGGGCGCGACGGTGGCACCGAGCCCGAGCCCCGTCAGTCCCGAGCCGAGGAGGGTCAGCACCTGGCTGGCGGGAACTTCGATGCGGAATACCGCTATCCCGGCCGCCAGCAGGATCATGCCGGCTAGCGGGAGGTAGTGCATCGCCCGCTTAGTGATGACTAGGCCCAGCGTGATCGCCGAGATTAGCGCGCCGCCGAGTTCCGGCAGGTAGAGCAGCCCTATGTGAACCGCGCTGTACCGCTCGGACAGGACGCTGGCCGTGAGTACGGTCGCGGATACCGATGCCGCCGCCGCGAACAGCGCCACGATGATCCCGGCGACCGGGATCGAGCTGGTCAGCATCGTGCGGATGGTCAGCAGCGGCCGCGGGGCGCGGTACTGGTAGACGACCAGCACGACGATCGTCGCCAGGCCGCCCAGGAGGGGCGCGAGCGTGACCGCGTCCAGGAGGCGGTGGCTGGTGAGCTCCGATGCGCCGAAGAAGGCGGCCACGCAGCCGACGGCCGCCAGCCCGATCGCAGGCAGGTCGCGCGGCGAGTCGGGATTTGCGGGTGGAACATCGTCAAAGGTCAGCACGACCAGGACGAGTGCCACGAGTGAGATTGCGGCGACAATCCAGAACAGCGGCCGCCACGCATGCGATTCCGCCTGCACGCCGCCGACGAACGGGCCGAGCGCGACCGCCCCGAAGATGCACATGTTCATGATCACGGCTGTGTCGCGGAGCTTGGCTGGCGGGTACCCGATCGCCAGGGGCGGGGCGGCGGCGATCAGCAGCAGGCTCGTGCAGAGGCCCTGGATCACGTGGCCGACGATAAACATAGCCGGATTCAGTGCTGATGCCGCCAGCACCGAGCCGACGAGGAGCAACGCCGCGTAGACGACCAGCATCCGGCGCTGCGGCAGGTGCTGGGCGAACGCGACCGCCAGCACCGTGCCTACCGCGTAGGCGGCGTTGGCCAGGCCGGTGCTGAGACTCATCGTCTGCAGGCTCATGTGCAGCTGCTCGGTGATGATCGGCGTGAGCGGGCCCAGTGCAGCGGACAACCCCAGATAAGGGATCAGCGCGAACATCACCATGGTCGCGACTGCGGCATAGCGGCCAGCGAGCGGGCCCTGGCGCATTAGTCTCCCTCGCCGAACGAACGTGTGAAGGTGATCACCACGGCCTGGTGAAGTGCCCGGTTGCCGGGTGGGCGGGGGACAGGGGCACCTCGACGTGCGCACCCGTCACGGCCATGTCTTTAGTTAGCATAAACCAAGTGGTTCAGGCTGGGTAAGCGGAGCGGGCCGAAGGCCGTTGCCCGCACGCTGACCATCAGGTGTTCCAGCAAACGGACCAGGACTTGCTTGCCTGAGCCGCGCTGGCGGGCGTCGCAGAACTGGATAGGGACGCTGGGGCCGATGTCGAGGGCGTAGCGGACTTCATCCTCGGCGTAGATCTCGGCGCCGTCGAAGCAGTTGACCGCGACGATAAAAGGGATGGCGCGGGTTTCGAGGAAGTCGAGGGCCCCGAAGCAGCCGGTGATGCGCCGGGTGTCGGCGAGGACAACCGCGCCGAGCGCGCCCGCCGACAGTTCCTTCCACATGAACCAGAACCGGTCCTGGTCGCGGTCTTGCCGGCGATCCCGGTCAGGTCGTCGGCGGACGCCCCGGTCTGGGACAGCCGTTCTTCCGTGCGCAGCGGCTGGATCTCGCTGACCGCGGAAACCAGGGTGCTCTTGCCGGCCTCGAACCCGCCGGCGATCAGTATCTTGACCGCCTGCGCACCGCCCAGGCCGGGGTGCCCAGGCGAGTCAGAGTTTGCGTACACCTTCAAGTACCACCTGTAGCAGGTTGATGTCGGCCCGCGCGGTGACCGCGGACGGCGGCCGGTGTCTGAGGCAGCCGGTGCCGATCAGGTCGCCGACGAGGACCTTGACCGCGGCCAGCAGCAGGTCCACATGGGCGGCGATCTCGGCGATCGACAGCGTCCGGTGCTGGCACAGCCGCAAGATCTCCCGGTACTCCCGGTCCAGGCCGGAGTGGTCGGCCTCCGAACGGGCGGCCGTGACCAGGGTGAGGATGTCAAGGCCGTGCAGGTTCTGGCCGGCCCGGCCCCGGGTCACCGCGAACGGGCGAACCAGCGGGCCGGGATCTTCGTCCCCGGAGGACGCGGCGCCGCTCATGGCCCGCGGCGAGGCGAGCAGCGCCAGGCAGGCTCCCGCGCCGGCCTCGGTCACCACGAGATACCCGGCGGACCCGCTGACGTCCGTCCGCAGCCCGGGGGGCCAGGTTCGCCAGCCGCTCGTGCCGTCCGGCGCGCCCCGGAGGCGGGCCGCCGGTCCCGCCGGTCCCGGTCTCCACCAGCCGGACGGGAATCAGCGCGATCGCCTTGACGCCGCCGTAGGCCCTGGTCCTCCACCTCGATGACCACTCCTTTGCCGACCGCGCTGCGGACCACCTCCTCGACTGCCGCCGGGCGGCGCCACTTCCGTCCCGGCTGGCCGCCCGCCCAGGGTGAGCAGGTTCTCCGCGTTACGGCGGGCCCGGGTGGCCAGGTGGTCGAGCTGGAACAGCAGCTCTAGGTGTTCCGGGTCACCTTGCCTGGCCTCCGCGACGTCGAGCAGCTCCAGCGTTCTCGTGCGCAGCCGCCGCAGCCGCCGCAGCCGGCCTACCAGCCGGTTCGCCAGGACCAGGGCAGCGGCGAACGCCGCGATCGTCAGCGCTAGCACGAGCGAACCCAGCCAGACCGACCGGGACAGTGTGTGGTCGGCCGCGGCCGCGGTGGCGTCGGCGCTCTGCTGATCGCTGCCGATCCCACAACGTGAAAAGCCCGGCCGAGACCGCGCTTTCGGCGGCCAGCCAGCCAGCCGTGCTTCCCCCTGGTTTCCCGTGGCTGGCCAGGGCGTCCTCGTCAGCGGTGGCAACCCGCCACGCGCTCGGCCCAGCCCGCTCCCAGGCCGACCG
>DASWUW010001119.1:0-13549 GCA_036406335.1 Trebonia sp. | reverse complement strand
CCTCGGAGGTCCGCACGCAGCGGGTGCAGGAGATGCACCGTTCCCGGTCGAGCAGCACCTCGGTCGAGATCGGCACCGGCTTGGGGAACTCGCGCTTGGGCTCGCGGAAGCGGGACTCGCCGCGGCCGTTGGACAGCGCCTGGTTCTGCAGCGGGCACTCGCCGCCCTTGTCGCACATCGGGCAGTCGAGCGGGTGGTTGATCAGCAGCAGTTCCATCACGCCCTGCTGGGCCTTGTCCGCCACCGGCGAGGTGAACTGCGTCTTGACCACCATGCCCTCCGTGCAGACGGTGGTGCAGGAGGCGAGCGGCTTGCGCTGCTTCTCCACGTCCACCAGGCACTGGCGGCAGGCGCCGATCGGGTCGAGCAGCGGGTGGTCGCAGAACCGCGGGATGGAGATACCGATCATCTCCGCGGCCCGGATGACCAGCGTGCCCTTGGGCACGCTGATCTGGTAGCCGTCGATGGTGACGCTTACCGTGTCGGTCGCTGGCTGCACAGTCATCGGGTCACTCCGTCCTGGTGGGGGGGCGACCCCCCACACCCCCCGTTAAAGGTCATCGCGAGCCCACGCGGTCGAGGCGGCCGGGTCGAACGGGCAGCCGCCGTGCCTGCTGTGCTGGATGATCTCGTCCCGGAAGTACTTGATGGCCGAGGTGATCGGCACCGGCACGGCGTCGCCGAGGGCGCAGAACGCGCGGCCCATGATGTTGTCGCTTACGTCGAGGATCGTCTCCAGGTCCTCGTCGGTGCCGGTGCCGTTCTCCAGTCGCTCGATCGTGCGCACCATCCAGTAGGAGCCCTCGCGGCACGGCGTGCACTTGCCGCACGACTCGTGCTGGTAGAACTCCGTCCAGCGCAGCGCGGCCCGCAGCACGCAGGTGGTGTCGTCGAACAGCTGCAGCGCCCGGGTACCGAGCATCGACCCGGCGGCGCCCACGCCCTCGAAGTCGAGCGGGACGTCCAGGTGCTCGTGGGTGAGCAGCGGAGTGGACGAGCCGCCCGGCGTCCAGAACTTCAGCGGGTGCCCGGGCCGGAGCATGCCGCCGGCCAGGTCGATCAGCTCCCGCAGGGTGATGCCGAGCGGCGCCTCGTACTGCCCGGGGATCTTCACGTGCCCGGACAGGGAGAAGATGCCGTAGCCCTTGGACTTCTCGCTGCCGAGGCCGGAGAACCAGTCCGCCCCGTTGCCGATGATCGACGGCACGCTGGAGATCGACTCGACGTTGTTGATCACCGTCGGGCTGGCGTACAGGCCCTCCACGGCGGGGAACGGGGGCCGGTTACGCGGCAGGCCGCGGTACCCCTCGAGCGAGGTCAGCAGTGCTGTCTCCTCGCCGCAGATGTAGGCCCCGGCCCCGGCGTGCACCACGACGTCGAGGTTGAAGTCGCTGCCGAGGATGCCGGTGCCGAGGTAGCCCGCCTCGTAGGCCTGGGCCACCGCGTACTGCAGCCGGCGGATGACGTGCACCACCTCGCCGCGCACGTAGATGAACGCGTGGCTGGCCCGGATGGCGTAGCAGGCGATGATGATGCCCTCGATCAGCACGTGCGGGTTGGCCATCATCAGCGGGGTGTCCTTGCACGTGCCCGGCTCGGACTCGTCCGCGTTGACCGTCAGGTAGTGCGGCTTGCCGTCATTCTGCGGGATGAAAGACCACTTCATGCCGGTGGGGAAGCCCGCGCCGCCGCGTCCGCGCAGCGAGCCGTTCTTCACCACCGCGATCACGTCGTCCGGGTCCATCGCCAGCGCCTTGGGCAGCGCCTGGTACCCGCCGTCGCGGCTGTAGCCGTCCAGCGTGAACGAGTCCGGCTGGTCCCAGTTGGCGGTGAGAACCGGGGTGAGGGTGTCGGTCATGATGACTCTTCCTCGGTGGGGGACGGCTCTTGCGAACCGGGGGCGGGGGGCGCCTGCCAGCCGCGCTCCTGGGCCAGCTTCAGCCCGACCAGGCTGGCCGGGCCGGCCGACGGGCCTTCGGCCGCCAGCCCGTCGCCAAAGCCCGCCAGCACCCGGTTGACCTGCTTCCAGGTGCACAGCCGGTCCGGGCCGCGGGTCGGCTTCACTGGCGTGCCCGCCCGCAGGTCGTCTACCAGCTGCTTAGCCGACTGCGGGGTCTGGTTGTCAAAAAACTCCCAGTTGACCATCAGCACCGGGGCGTAGTCGCAGGCGGCGTTGCACTCGAGGCGCTCCAGGGCGACCTTACGGTCCGGGGAGAAGATATCCCCGTGGTCGTCGGTGCCGCCGAGCTCGTCGCCGCGGGAGTCGCCCTGGCCCGGCTCACCCGCGACGTACTCGGCGAGCTCGGCGTAGATCTGGTCGCCGCCCATGATCGCGCAGGTCGTGTTGATGCACACCCCGACCTGGTACTCGGCCGCGGGCTCGCGCTTGTACATGGTGTAGAAGGTCGTGACCCCGCGCACCTCGGTCTGCGTGATCCCCAGCACCTCGGCGCAGAAGGCCATCCCCTGGTCGGAGACGTAGCCCTCCTCCGCCTGCACCAGGTAGAGCAGCGGCAGCAGCGCGGACCGCGCCCGCGGGTACCTTCCGGTGATCTCCGCGGCGTCCGCCTTCAGCCGGGTCAGCGTGTCCTCACTGAACGGCATTACCGGTCAACGCCTCCAATCACCGGGTCAATCGACGCGATCGCCGGGATGACGTCCGCGAGGTTGCCGCCTTCGCACAGTACGGAGACGGCCTGCAAGTGGTGGAACGAGGGGTCGCGCAGGTGCACCCGGTAGGGCCGGGTGCCGCCGTCGCTGACCACGTGGCAGCCGAGTTCGCCCTTGGGCGACTCGATCGGCACGTAGGCCTGGCCCGCGGGCACCCGGAAGCCCTCGGTCACCAGCTTGAAGTGGTGGATGAGGGCCTCCATGGAGGAACCCATGATGTGCGCGATGTGCTCGGGAGACGGCCCCAGGCCGTCCGGTCCGAGCGACAGCCGGGCGGGCCAGCCGATCTTGGCGTCCTGGATCATCCAGGGGTCGTTGGCCACCCCGGCCCGGTCCGCGAGCCGGTCCAGGACCTGCTCGATGATCCGGAGGGACTGCTCGATCTCGAGCATCCGGATGATGTAGCGGCCGTAGGTGTCGCAGGTGTCCTGGGTCGGGACGTCAAAGTCGTAGGTCTCGTAGCCCAGGTAAGGCTGCGACTTGCGCAGGTCCCAGGGCAGCCCGGTGGCGCGCAGCATGGGGCCGGTGACGCTCAGCGCCATGCACCCCTCGAGGTCGAGGAAGGCGATGCCCTTGGTGCGGGCGCCGAACACCGGGTTGGCGTCGATGAGCGCGCGCAGGTCGTGGATCCAGGCCGGCGCCTGGCGCAGGAAGTCGCGGATTGCCTCGATGCCGCCCTGGGGCAGGTCCTGGGCCACGCCGCCGGGCCGGATGTACGCGTGGTTCATCCGCAGCCCGGTAAGCAGTTCGAACAGGTCGAGGACGTTCTCCCGCATCCGGATGCCCTGCAGGAAGATGGTGGTCGCGCCGAGTTCCAGGCCGAACGGGCCGATGCCGCCCAGGTGGGAGGCGATCCGGTTCAGCTCCAGCATCAGCACCCGGATCAGCGTGGCCCGCTCGGGCAGCTTGTCCTCGATGCCGAGCAGCCGTTCCACCGACAGGCAGTAAGCGGCCTCGTTGAACAGCGGCATCAGGTAATCGGCGCGGGTAATGAACGTGGTCCCCTGGGTCCACGTCCGGTACTCCATGTTCTTCTCGATGCCGGTGTGCAGGTAGCCGATCGACGCGCGGGCGTCGGTCACGGTCTCGCCCTCCAGCGTGAGGACCAGCCGGAGCACGCCGTGAGTGGACGGGTGCTGCGGGCCCATGTTGACCACGATCTGCTCGTTCGAGCCGCGGTCCTCGTCGCCGGCGACGATTTCGTCCCAGTCACCGCCGGCCACGTTGTAGACGCGGCCCTCAGTGGCCTCGGCGTCCGCGTCGCTCGCGCCCGGGGTCGCGTGCGTCTCGGTACTCACGAGTACGACCTTCTCTCGTCTGGTGGCGGCACCTTGGTGCCGCGGTACTCGACCGGGATGCCGCCCAGCGGGTAGTCCTTGCGCTGCGGGTGGCCCAGCCAGTCGTCGGGCATTTCGATCCGGGTCAGCGCCGGGTGCCCGTCGAAGATGATCCCGAAGAAGTCCCAGGCCTCCCGCTCGTGCCAGTTGGCCGCGGGGTACACCGGGGTGGCCGACGGGACGTGCGGGTCCTCGTCGGGGATCCGGACTTCCAGCCGCAGCCGCCGGTTGTGGGTGATCGACACCAGGTGGTAGACCGCGCTCAGCTCGCGTCCCAGGTCGTCCGGGTAGTGGACGCCGGACACGCCGGAGAAGATCTCGAAGCGCAGCGCCGGGTCGTGCAGCAGCTTGTCCAGCACCGCCAGCAGGTGCTCGCGGTGCACGTAGAAGGTGAGCTCGCCGCGGTCCACCACGACCCGCTCGACCGCCTCGGCGAAACCGCTGCCGCCGGCCGACAGCGCACTGCCGAGTGCCTGGGCCACGGTGTCGAAGTAGCCGCCGTAGGGCGGCTCGGAGGCGGCCGGGGGCGCCTTGTGCACCCGGAGCCGGCCGTAGCCGGAGGTGTCCTGGGACCCGTGCACGCCGAACATGCCGGTGCGGACCACCGGGGCCTCGAGGCGCTCCTCGCCCTGGCGGGCGGGCAGCCCGGGCTCGTCCCCGCCCGGAGTGATACTCATAGTTCGCTCCCGAGGGGGTTGACTCCCGCGGTGACGTGCAGCGGGAGCAGTTTCAGGCGCGCCGATTCCAGCTCGGTGATCTCCTCGTCCCGCTGGGGACCGAGCTTGGAGTTGAGGATCTTGTCGTGCAGCTTGAGGATGGCGTCCATCAGCATCTCCGGCCGCGGCGGGCAGCCGGGCAGGTAGATGTCCACCGGCACGATGTGGTCGACGCCCTGCACGATCGCGTAGTTGTTGAACATGCCGCCGCTGGAGGCGCAGACACCCATCGCGATGACCCACTTGGGCTCGGGCATCTGGTCGTAGATCTGCCGCAGCACCGGTGCCATCTTCTGGCTCACCCGGCCCGCGACGATCATCAGGTCGGCCTCACGGGGAGTCGATCCCGTCTTCTCCATGCCGAACCGGGCCAGGTCGTGCCGCGGGCCGCCGGTCATCATCAGCTCGATCGCGCAGCAGGCGAGGCCGAAGGTGGCCGGCCACACCGAGCGGGCCCGGGCCCACCCGGCGATCTTTTCCACCGAGGTCAGCAGGACGCCGCTCGGCAGCTTTTCTTCGATGCCCATCGCTAATCCCATTCCAGCCCGCCGCGGCGCCATACATAGGAGTACGCGACGAGCACAGTGATCACGAAGGTAACCATCTCGACCAGCCCGAACGTGCCGAGCCTGCCGAAGGTCACCGCCCAGGGGTAAAGGAAGACGATCTCGATGTCGAAGACGATGAACAGCATCGCGGTCAGGTAGAACTTGACCGGCACCTTCCCGCCGCCGAGCGGTATCGGGGTCGGCTCGATGCCGCACTCGTACGCGTCGAGCTTGGCCTTGTTCCAGCGCTTGGGCCCGGCCAGCGAGCCCGCAGTGACCGAGAACGCGGCGAAGCCGAAGGCGAGCACGAAAAGCACGAGAATCGGTATGTACACCTTCACCGGGTATCCGCCCCCTTTCCGTGGTGAATCATCCTAGGCACCGGGTCACCTGGAGCTCGGTGCGAGCCGGGTCATGGCGCTGATGACCCGGTCGCTGGCGTCGCCGTCCCGCGGATCGGTCAGGTTGGCCAGCAGCTTGAGCGCGAAGCGCATCAGCGCCGGGTGGTTCATGCCGCGGCTGGTCGCGTAGCGCATCAGCTTAGGACGGCCGATGAGCTCGACGAAGACCCGGCCGAGAGTGTAGTAGCGGCCGTAGGCGGCCTGCAGTTCTTCCGGGTAGCCGCGCAGCACCCGTTCGGTCTCGGCCCGGGTCGGCCGGGCCAGGGCCTGGGCCACCACCCGGGCCAGCAACTCGCCCGACTCCATCGCGTAGGCGATGCCCTCGCCGTTGAACGGGTTCACCATGCCGGCCGCGTCACCCGCCAGCAGCAGGCCCTGGTGGTAGTGCGGCGTGCGGTTGAACCCCATCGGCAGCGCGGCCCCGCGCACCGGCTCGGTGCGGTTCTCCTCGGTGTAACCCCACTCCTCGGGCATCGACTGGAGCCAGCGCTGCAGCAGCGCCCGGTAGTCGGTGTTGCCGAACGCCTTCGACGTGTTCAGCAGGCCCAGGCCGACGTTGGAGGTGCCGTCGCCCATGCCGAAGATCCAGCCGTAGCCGGGCAGCAGCCGGTCCCCGTCCCACAGGTCCAGCCAGGACTCCAGGTACTCGTCCTTGTGCCGGGGCGAGGTGTAGTAGGTGCGGACGGCGACGCCCATCGGCCGGTCGTCCCGCTTGCGCAGGCCCATCGCGACCGAGAGGCGGGACGAGTTGCCGTCGGCCGCGACCACCGCGCGGGCGCGGTAGGTCCGGGTGGCAGCCCGGTCCCGTTCGGCGCCGTTATCCGAACTTGACCTTGGCTTTGACTTCTCTTCAACCTGGGCGGTCGTTTCGACGCCGACGATCTGGCCGTCATCGTCCCGCACCGGGCCGGTGACCGTGGTTCCCTCCAGCAGCGTGGCCCCCGCGGCCTGGGCCCGGCGGGCCAGCTGCTCGTCCAGCGAGGCGCGGGTGCGGACCAGGCCGTAGCCGGGCCAGCTGCTCAGCTCCGGCCAGTCCAGCTCGAGCCGCATGCCGCCGCCGATGACCCGCAGGCCCCGGTTGCGCAGCCAGCCCGCTTCCTCGCTGACGTCTATCCCCATCGCGACCAGGGACTTCACCGCGCGCGGGGTAAGGCCGTCGCCGCACACCTTGTCCCGCGGGAAGCGCGACTTCTCGATCAGCAGCACGTTGAGACCGGCCTGCGCCAGGTAATAGGCGGTAGTGGAACCCGAAGGCCCGGCGCCGACGACAATCACGTCGGCGTCATCTTCCCGCTGGCTGGTTCCGCGCTCGGTCACTTGATCAGATCCTGGGTTTCTTGTGAAGTCCTTCACTAACTCTTTACCGTTAGTTTAATCCTCGCTCCGTACCGAGCGGGTTGCCGACCCCAACCCTAGCGGCCAGCTCTGAGCGCCGTCGCGCCGGGGATGTCAGAGGTTCCTGGCGACGTGCACCGCGACGATCCCGAGGCTGAGATCGCGCCAGCGGACCGACGACCAGCCGGCGCTGAGGATCACGTCGGCGAGTTCCCGCTGGGCGGGCCAGTCGCTGATCGACTCGGCGAGGTACTCGTAGGCCGCCGGGTTTCGCGCCGCCCGCCGGGCGACCGCCGGAAGGACGCCGGTGAGGTAACGCCGGTAAAGCATATCGAGCGGGGCCACGGTGATCTCACTGAACTCGCACACCACCAGCCGGCCGCCGGGGCGGGTCACCCGGCGGATCTCGGCCAGCGCCTCCCGGGTCCCGTGCACGTTGCGCAGGCCGAAGGAGATCGTCACCGCGTCAAACGCGCCGTCGCGGAACGGCAGGCGCAGCGCGTCGCCGGCCGCGAAGGCGACCCGGCCGCGGGTCTTCGCCTGCAGCGGGTCGTGCGCGAGCTGCCGCGTGTGGCCGGCGGCGAGCATGCCGAGCGAGAAGTCACAGGCGACCACGTCCGCCCCGGACGCCGCCAGCGCGACCGAGGAGGTGCCGGTGCCCGCGGCCAGGTCGAGGATCCGGTCCCCCGGGCCCGGCTGCAGGATGCGCTGCACCCGGCGGCGCCACAGCCGGACCTGCCCCATCGACAAGACGTCGTTCATCAGGTCGTAGCGGCCCGCCAGGGCGTCGAACATCGCGGCCACCTCGGCCGGCTTCTTGTCAAGGTCTGCGCGCGTCATGAAGCCAACGCTATAGCAGGTCCGGGCGCTCCCAGGGACGGCCGAGCACGTGCTGGGCGAGGAACGCAAAAATGGTCTGGTACCAGGCCCGGACGTTGCCGGGGGCCAGTATCCAGTGGTTCTCGTCCGGGAAGTAGAGGAACTGAGCCTGCTTGCCGTGCAGTTTCAGGTCCGACCACAGCCGCAGCGCCTCGCCGACCGGCACCCGGTAGTCGCGGTTGCCGTGGATCACCAGCATGGGCGTGGTGATGTTCTCGACCTGCAGGTGCGGCGAGTTCTCGGCGTACTTGGCCGCCCCGGGGAACGGCCGGCCAAACTCGCGCTGCCAGAACTGCGGGCCGTCGGTGGTGCCGAACATCTGGTCGAGGGCCCAGAGCCCGGCGTGGCTCACGATGGCCCGGAACCGGCCGGTATGGCCGGCGATCCAGTTCGCCATGTAGCCGCCGTAGGAGCCGCCCATCATGGCCGTCCGGGTCGCGTCGATGTCGTCGCGGGCGACGACCGCGTCGGTGACGGCCATGATGTCGGCGAACGGCCGCGGGCCCCAGCCCTGGTAGCCGCGAGCGATGAAGTCCAGGCCGTAGCCGGTGGACAGCGCCGGGTCGGGCAGCAGTACCGCGTAGCCCCGGGCGGCCGCCAGCCACGGGTTCCAGCGCCACTGCCAGCCGTTCCAGCTGGACATGGGGCCCCCGTGCACCCACAGCAGCAGTGGCGCCGGGCGGGCCGCGCTGGCGCCGTCCGGCAGCACCAGCCAGCCGCGGAGCGGGTGGCCGTCGTCGGCCGCCGCGGTGACCTCGGTGACCCGCCCGGGCAGCCGCGGGGCGGCGCCCGGCGCCTGCAGCCGGGTGATCTCCCCGGTGTCCAGGTCGAGGCGGACCGGGGCCGGCGGCTCGCCGATCGCGTCCCGCAGCGCGTACAGCGCGGTGCCGTCCGGAGCGGCGCTGAGACTCGTGTAGTGGGCGTCGTCACTGGTCTGCCGGCGAGGCGCCCCGCCTGCGGCCGCGACCGCGAAGACCGGCCTGCGGCCGGCGTCGTCGGCGGTGAAGTAGACGACCTGGCCCGCGGCGTCCCAGACGGGCCCGTCCGGCCAGCGGTCGAAACCGGGCAGCAGGTCGGTACCGCCCGGGAACCGCACCAGGGTGCGGTCGCCTGGCGCTTCCGGGGTGTCGTGCGCGCTGCGCAGGCAGACGATGCTCGACCCGTCCGGGGCGAACACCGGGTCGCTGTAGTCGAATCCCTCGTCGGAGGCGACGACGGTCCGGTGGCCGGTGGCGATATCGACGGTGACCAGTTCCGAATGCGACTGCACGCCGTCCTGCCAGCGCCACCACCCGGTCGCCGCTTCCCGGCCGTCCGGGCTCAGCGCCACCGCCTGCTCGATCAGGGCCCGGCCGGCGTCCGGGGTCAGGTCCCGGGGCGCGCCGGCCCCGTCGTCCGGCTTGTCCCCGGGGGCGCCGTCTTCGCCGTCGGAGGTGACCGTCGCGGCGAAGAGCCGGGAGTCGTCGGGCCCGAGATCGTGATCCCAGAAGCGCACCGGCAGCGTGTCGTGCAGGATCGCGGTGACCCCGGCGTCGGTCCGCGCCCGGCGCCGTTCCCCGTCCTCGGCGGCGAGACCGGGCAGGGCCGGGGCGGTCACGATCACCGCGGGGGCCCGGGCCGCCGTCTCCACTCCCGCGATGCCGCCCGGCAGGCCGGCCGCCAGCCTGGCCTCGCCGCCGGGAGGCAGCAGCCAGAGCGCCGTTTCCCCGTCGGCGGGCTCACCGTTCCCGGCGGCCTCCGGGTCGGCGCGCTTCGAGGTGAACAGCAGCGTGCCGTCGGGCAGGAACCGCGGGTTCCCCTCGCCGCCGGCCGACCGGGTAAGCCTGCGCGGCGGGCCGCCGCCGGCGTCGACCCGCCAGATGCTGGTGACGTACCGCTTCCGGTCCGGGCTCAGCGACTGGACGGCCGCCGCCAGCCAGCTGCCGTCCGGCGCCAGCCGCAGGCCGGCCAGCCGGGGGATGGCGACATAGTCGCCCAGGTCGTGGAACGGGGTGTCCGCGTCCGCAGTCACGTAACCGCCTTCAGCTGGCCTCGGTGATCATCAAGGTGCCGACCGTGGTGTTGGTGGCCTCGTCGATCAGGATCAGGCCGCCGGTCAGCCGGTTGCGCGAGTACGCGTCGACGAACAGCGGCTGAGTGACCCGCAGCTTAACCCGGCCGATCTCGTTAAGTCCGAGCTGGGGGGCCGACTCGTCCCGGTGCAGCGTGTTCACGTCGATCCGGTAGAGCAGGCTGCTGACGATGGCCTTGACCGTCCGGGTGGTGTGCTTGACCACCAGCCGGGACCGGGGGGTGAGCGGGCGCTCCGCGCTCATCCAGCAGACCAGGCCCTCGATGTCCTGGGCCGCCTTGGGCCGGTTGTTCGGACGGCAGATCAGGTCACCGCGGGAGATGTCCACGTCGTCGTCGAGCCGCAGGGTCACCGACATGGGCGGAAAGGCCTCCGCGACCGGCCGGCCGGCCAGCTCGATGTGGCTGATCCGGGTGCTGAACCCGGACGGCAGGTGCACTACCTCGTCGCCCGGCTTGAGCACCCCGCCCGCCACCTGGCCGGCGTAGCCGCGGTAGTCGTGCAACTCGGGGTCGCTGCTCGCGTGCGGCCGGATCACGTACTGGACCGGGAACCGCACGTCGATCAGGTTGCGGTCCGAGGCGATGTGCACGTGCTCCAGGTGATGCAGCAGCGACGGCCCGTCGTACCAGGGCATGCTGGCCGACCGCTCGACCACGTTGTCGCCGTTCAGCGCGGAGACCGGGATGAACGTGAGGTCCTGGATCTCCAGCTTGGTCGCGAACTTGGCGAACTCGGCGCTGATCCGGTCGAAGACCTCCTGGTCGTAGCCGACCAGGTCCATCTTGTTGACCGCCAGTACCAGGTGCGGCACCCGCAGCAGGGTAGCGAGGAAGGCATGGCGCCGCGACTGCTCGTTCAGCCCGTGGCGCGCGTCCACCAGGATGATGGCGAGGTCGGCGGTCGAGGCGCCGGTCACCATGTTCCTGGTGTACTGGATGTGGCCCGGGGTGTCGGCGATGATGAATTTCCGCCGCGGGGTCGCGAAGTAGCGGTAGGCGACGTCGATCGTGATGCCCTGCTCCCGCTCGGCCCGCAGGCCGTCGGTCAGCAGCGCGAGGTTGACGGTCTCCTCGCCCCGGTCCCGCGAGGTGCGCTCCACCGAGGCGAGCTGGTCCTCGAAGATGGCCTTGGAGTCGAACAGCAGCCGCCCGATCAGGGTCGACTTGCCGTCGTCGACCGAGCCGGCGGTGGCGAACCGCAAGATATCCATCTAGAAATAGCCTTCCCGCTTGCGGTCTTCCATCGCGGCCTCGCTGGTCCGGTCGTCGGCCCGGGTGGCCCCCCGCTCGGTGACCCGGGTGGCCGCGACCTCGGTGATGACCTCGCCGACGGTGGCCGCCGAGGACAGGACCGCGCCGGTAATGGTCATGTCGCCCACCGTCCGGTACCGGACGGTGGCGGTGAACGGCTCCTCGCCGGGGGCCAGGGTGAGGTGCTCGTTGACCGCCAGCAGGATGCCCATCCGCTCGAACACCTCGCGCTGGTGGGCGTAGTAGATGCCCGGGATCTCCAGGTTCTCCCGCTCGATATAGGCCCAGACGTCGAGCTCGGTCCAGTTCGACAGCGGGAACACCCGGATGTGCTCGCCCCGCCGGATCCGCGTGTTGTACAGGTTCCACAGCTCGGGACGCTGGTTCTTCGGGTCCCACTGGCCGAACTCGTCCCGGAACGAGAAGATCCGCTCCTTCGCGCGGGCCTTCTCCTCGTCCCGCCGGGCCCCGCCGAAGAGCGCGTCGAAGCGCTGTTCCTCGATCGCGTCGAGCAGGGTGACGGTCTGCAGCCGGTTCCGGCTCACCCAGCGGCCGGTCTCCTCGACCGCCCGGCCGGCGTCGATCGAGTCCTGCACGCGGGCCACGATCAGCCGGACCCCGAGCTCGGCCACCCGGCGGTCGCGGTAGTCGATGACCTCGGGGAAGTTGTGCCCGGTGTCCACGTGCATGACCGGGAACGGGATGTTGGCCGGGTAAAAGGCCTTCTCGGCCAGGGCCAGCATGACGATCGAGTCCTTGCCCCCGGAGAACAGCAGCGCGGGGCGCTCGAACTCGGCCGCGACCTCGCGCATGACGTGGATCGACTCGGCCTCGAGCACGTCGAGCTGGGACAGCAGGTAGTCAGATGGCATGCGTCGCTTCCCTGATGGCGGTGAGCAGCCGGCCGGCGACGGCCGGGCGGCAGATAAGAATATCGGGCAGCAGCGGGTCGTCCTGGTTGTACTTGACCGGGCTGCCGTCGATGCGGCTCACGTGCAGGCCGGCCGCGAGCGCGACCGCCGCCGGGGCGGCGGTGTCCCACTCGTAGAAGCCGCCGGAGTGCAGGTAAGCGTCGCATCCGCCCGTGATGACGGTGGCTGCCTTGGCCCCGGCGCTGCCGCACGGGACCAGCTCGGCGTCTACTCGTTTCGCTACGTCTTTGACCAGGTCGCTCGCTCTACTGCGGCTGACCGCCATCCGGAGGCGCGGCGCGCCCGGACCGGGCGGAGTTGCCGCCGGCACTCCGGCGGAAGGCCGGCCGAAACTCTGCCATCGGCCTGGTCGCTTCGCTCCGTTAGCGGCGGGGGAAGCCGTGCAAAGGACCAGGTCCTGGGCCGGGAGGGCTACCGCGCCGGCTACCAGGCCGGCTGAGCCGACAGGAGCGTCCCAGGTCCACAGGGCTACGTGGACAGCCCAGTCGGGGCGGCCGGGTTCGCCGAATTCGCGGGTTCCGTCTAGCGGGTCGACGATCCAGACCCGGCCTGCCGTCAGCCGTTCCTTGTCGTCGAGGCCTTCCTCTGAGAGGACGGCGTCGTCGGGCCGGTGCCTGGCCAGCTCGGCCATCAGGAACTCGTGGGACTGCCGGTCGCCGGCGTCCCGCAGGGTCCCCGGGTCCCCGTCTCCGCCCTGGGACCGCAGGCCGAGCAGGAGCCGGCCAGCGCGCTCGGCCAGGTCGGCGGCCAGCAGATGGTCGTCAGGGGGGGCCAAGTGCTCTCCTCTAGGTGCGGGACTCCTCGAAACTAACCGCGCCGCGGTCCGGTATCTTCCACGGCGCGGTGCCCGCGGTCCCGGAAAGGCTACGGCTACTTCCGCTGCGAACGCTGCAGGAAGGCCGACTGGCGCTAGGCTCCCGGCCATGGACGCGACGGCCGCCGGCGGCGCGGATACGGGGCTGCCGTACGCGGGCCGGCCGATCACCTGGGAGTCCACCGGCAACGGCGAGTTCCCCTACCGGGCCACCGCGGGCGGAGCCGAGCTGCTGGTCCGGGTCAACGACTTTCCCGCCCAGCCGCTGTACAGCCTGCTGGCCGACGGCCAGCTGGACCAGGACCTGGAGGACTGGCCAGCCTGCTGGACCCGGCCCGGGACACCGCCCGAGCAGCTGCGGCAGGCCGCGGACACCCAGGTCCGGCGGGGCCGGATCGACGCCGTCGTCACCGCGGCCTGGGCGAACATCCTGTGCCTGCTCTCCCCCAGCCCGGCCGCGGACACCGCGGCGGCGCTGGGGCTGACCGGAGCGCTGACCGAGGCGACCGGGTACCGGCTGCTAGGACCCGGGTCGGCGGTTCCCCGGGTGCACTCCGACAGCCCGTTCCAGCTCTGCTACCGGGTCACGGTGC
>DASWUW010001118.1:0-7496 GCA_036406335.1 Trebonia sp. | reverse complement strand
AGTCTTCTCCCGAACGGTCCCGTGCTCCGCCTCCTGGCGGCCGGCCGGCCGCCAGGAGGCGGAGCACGGGACCGTTCGGGAGAAGACTGGTTTTCGATATTCGCGCTCGAGCGGAGCCCGCTTCCCCTTTCCGGCCAATTCAGGGCCGGAAAACCGCCGGGGACGCCCGTCGGCTGCCGGTAACATTCGGGCATCGGGCCCGCCTGACGTGCGGGTTCACTGTCATCGATCGAACCACGAACTGGGGAGGCCCACTGTGGTGTCTCAGGCGAGCCGGCTGGCCGACGTCCGTTACGACATTCGCGGACCGGTGCTCCGGCGAGCTCGCGAGCTTGAGGCCCAGGGCCACGAGATCATCAAGCTGAACATCGGCAACCCGGCTCCGTTCGGGCTGTTCACCCCGGACGCCGTGCTGGCCAAGGTCACCGCGGCCATCGCCGGCTCCCAGGGGTACAGCGACGCGCGCGGCATCGCGCCGGCCCGCGAGGCGGTCGCCCGCTACTACGGGCGGCTCGGGGTGGCCGGCGTCACCCCCGACGACGTGTACCTCGGCAACGGGGTGTCCGAGCTGATCGTGATGTCGCTGCAGGCGCTGCTCAACCCGGGCGACGAGGTCCTCGTCCCGGCTCCCGACTACCCGCTGTGGACCGGGGCGGTCAACCTCGGCGGAGGCCGGGCGGTGCACTACCGCTGCGCCGAGGACCTCGACTGGAACCCCGACGTGGAGCACGTTGAGTCGCTGATCACCCCCCGGACCCGGGCCCTGGTCATCATCAACCCGAACAACCCGACCGGCGCCGTCTACTCGCGCGAGACCCTGACCGGGCTGCTCGACGTGGCCCGGCGGCACGACCTGCTGGTCCTCGCCGACGAGATCTACGACCAGATCCTGTTCGACGGCGCCGTCCACCACTGCGCGGCGGCGCTGGCCCCTGACCTGCCGGTGCTCACGCTCGGGGGCATGTCCAAGAGCTACCGGCTGGCCGGGTTCCGCTCCGGGTGGCTGGTCGTCTCCGGGCCGCGGGAGCCCCTCACGGAGTACCGGGAGGGCCTGGAGCTGCTGGCCAACATGCGGATGTGCCCCAACGTGCCGGCCCAGCACGCGATCCCCGCGGCCCTCGACGGCGGCCTCGACATCACCCCGCTGCTGCTGCCCGGCGGCCGGCTGCGGGACCAGCGGGACCGGGCCTGGGAGATGCTGACCGCGATTCCCGGCGTCGACTGCTACCAGCCGGCCGGCGCCCTCTACCTGTTCCCCCGGCTCGACCCGGAGGTGCACAAGATCTCCGACGACCAGCGGATGTGCATCGACCTGCTCGAGCAGCAGCACCTGCTGCTGACCCACGGGACCGGGTTCAACCTGCCGTCGAGCGACCACATCCGGGTGGTGTTCCTCGCCCCGGTCGAGGTGCTGTCCGACGCGGTCACCCGGCTGGGCGAGTTCCTGGCCACCTACCGGCAGTAGGTTCGGGCCGCGCGCCCTTTCCGGCGCGGGGCTTGAGCTTGCCCTGGGGCTGCTGCGCCCGTTCCGGGTCGACGAGTGGTCGGGTTACCGCTACTACGCGCCGTCCCAGCTGGAACGGGCGCGGCTGGTCGCCTGGCTGCGCCGCCTCGGGATGCCGCTGGCCCAGATCGGGCCCGCGGTCGAGGCGGGTCCGGCGGCCGCGGCGGTGGCCGCCTTCCTCCGGGCGGCCGAGGCCGACTTCGCCGAACGTCAGCGGCTGGCCCAGTCCCTCCTCACCTACCTTCTCGAGGGAGCAGCCGCCATGTCCTCGTCCCCCGTCCCCGTCACCGGTGCCGCCAGTCCCCCGAGGGGCCGCTCACCGTCCGCTACGCCGCTGCCTCGGATATCGGGCGGGTACGGCAGCGCAACCAGGACACCGGCTACGCCGGCCCGAGACTGGTCGCCGTCGCCGACGGGTTCGGCCCGGGCGGGGACCGGGCCAGCGCCGCCGTCGTCGACGCGCTGCGCGTCCTCGAGTCGGCCCGGAATCCGGACGTGATGCCCGCCGACCTGCTGAACGTGCTGGCGGACACGGCCGCGGCGGCGGGCGCGGCGGTGATCAGAGAGATCCTGGCCGTTCCGGCGCTGTCTCCCCCGGAGGTCGTCCGGCGGCTGGTCACGCTGGCCAACGAGGCCGGCGGGCCGGACAGCATCGCCCTCGCCCTCGCCGACGTCAGCGCGGGTGCGGGCGCGGGCGGGGCGAGCGCCGGGTAACGCCGCCAGCACCCGGGGGGCGTCGGCGGTTACCGCCGTCCGGACTCGGGTCAGGGAAACTTACTAACACAGCGGCCGCCCCTGGCCGGCCCGGTGATAATGACGGCATGGCTACGCATGTCGCGCTGCTGCGGGGGATCAACGTCGGCGGCAAGAACAAGGTGGCGATGGCCGACCTGCGCGCGCTCGTCACCGGGCTCGGGCACACCGGCGTCGCGACCTACATCCAGACCGGGAACGTGCTGTTCACCGCCGCTCCCGACACGGACTGCGGCGCGGCGGCGCGGGCCCTGGCCGAGGCGATCACCGCGACGCTGGGGGTGAGCGCGCCGGTAGTGGTGGTTACCCGGGACGAGCTAGCCCAGGTCCGGGCGGCCAACCCGTTCCCGGACGAACCCGACCCCAGGCGGGTGCACGCCGTGCTGCTCAGCGAGCCGCCCGGCCCGGACCTGACCGCCCGGCTCGACGCGGCGGCCGCCCAGGCCCACGCCAGGGGAGCCAGGGACGAGTTCGCGGTCACCGGGCGGACGCTCTACCTGCACACGCCGGACGGGTACGGCAACAGCGACCTGGCCGCGGCGGCCCTGCGCATCGTCAGCTCGCCCAAGACCGGCGTCACCGGCACCGCCCGCAACTGGGCCACGCTGACCAAGCTCGTCGACCTGTGCGGCTAACCGGGATCAGCGCCGGGCAGCACGCGCGGTAGAGTCGCCGGGTGAATCGTGCGGTGCTGGTAACAGGCGGGTCCCGGGGTATCGGCGCGGCGGTCGCGCGGGCGTTCGCGGAGCGCGGGGACCGGGTCGCGGTGCACTACCGCGCGGCGGCGGGCGCGGCGGCGGCGGTACGCGACACGCTGCCCGGCCCGGGGCACGTGGCCGTGCGGGCCGACCTGGCCGACGCCGACGCGGTGCGGGTCATGGTCGACTCCGCGGCCGACCGCCTCGGCGGCCTCGACGTGCTGGTTAACAACGCCGGGATCTACCTCAGCCATCCCGTGCTGGGTACCTCCTACGAGGAGTGGCAGGCGGCGTGGCGGGACACGCTCGGGGTCAACCTGGTCGGCGCGGCCAACGTGACCTGGTGCGCGGTCCGGCGGATGACCGCCGGCGGCCCGGACGCGCCGGGCGGCGGCGGGCGGATCGTGAACGTCGGGTCGCGCGGCGCCTACCGGGGCGAGCCGACGCACCCGGCCTACGGGGCGGCCAAGGCCGGGCTGCACGCGTTCGGGCAGTCCCTCGCGGTCGCGCTGGCGCCGCACGGGATCACTGTCGCCTCGGTCGCCCCCGGCTACGTCGCCACCGACATGACGGCCGAAGAGCTCGCCACCCCGGCCGGCGCCGCGGTCCGCGCCCAGTCCCCGTTCGACCGCGTCGCCACCCCGGAAGAGGTCGCGGCGGCCGTCGTCTACCTGGCCTCCCCCGAGGCAACCTGGTCCAGCGGCGCCGTCCTCGACCTCAACGGCGCCTCCCACCTCCGCTAGGCCCTGGCGGCCCCCTAGCACGCGCACGCGCACCCATCGCCGTTCCCGCGCCGCCCGCGCCGCCCGCGCCGCCCGCGCCACCCGCGCCGCCGCGTCACGTTTCTTGCTGTTATCAGAGGACGCCTTGCCGCTTCCCGTCGGATGTGACCGCTTCACGCGACCTCCCATCAGTTCGGACCGCTTCACGGCCCTTTTTGTCGGTTATGTGCCGTCCAAAGTGATGGGAAGTCAGAAGCTGGCCGCGGGCGCGGGCGGGGGGCTGGCGGGCGTCCGCGGGGGGCGTCCGCGGGGGGCGGCGCTTGCCCGGCTCTGGCGGTGGGGCCCGCGGGACGATTAGATTGACCGGCGAGGGGTCGTGTGCCGGCTGGCGCCGGCCCGGCCACCGGGTCTGGAGGTACACGTGGAGTACGTGGTCGCGCAGGTGAACATCGCACGGGCGCTCGCACCGCTGGACAGCCCCCAGCTGGCGGACTTCATGAACGCGCTCGACCCGGTGAACGCGGTCGCGGACAGCGCGCCCGGCTTCGTGTGGCGGCTGCAGACCGAGGAGGGGAACGCCACCTCGCTGCGCGCGTTCGAGCAGGACGCCGAAGGCTCCGACGGCGGCATCCTGGTCAACATGTCCGTCTGGGAGTCGGTCGAGACGCTGGCGGCCTTCGTATACGGGGACTGGCACCGGGCCGTACTGCGCAGGCGCCGCGAGTGGTTCGAGCTGATGCGCGAGCCCTACTCGGCACTGTGGTGGATCCCCCGCGGGCACATCCCGGCCGTCACCGAGGCCGAGGAGCGGGTCCGGCACCTGCGGGCCCACGGGCCCAGCGGTCACGCCTTCACCCTCAAGCTGCACTTCCCGCCGCCGGACGCGGCTGGCGCTGACCCGCGGCACAGCCCGGAGGACTGGGCCTGCACCGTCTGAGCCGGACTAGGCCGTCACCCCTTCGATAAGCTGGTCGAGCACCGCGATCATCTCGGCCCGCGCCTGCGCCGGGTCCGCCGCTTCCGCCACGTAGAGGGCGGCCTCGTCGCCGGCCCCCATGAGCACGTGCGCGAGCGGACGGGCGGGCTGCGAGCGGATGCGCCCGAGCTCGATCCCGTGGGCCAGCAGGGCTTGGACCAGGCCGAACACGTACCGCTGGCACACCTCCCGCCAGCGCGCCCAGCCCAGTACCGACGGCCCGTCGACGAGCGCGATGCGGTGAATCTCCGGCTCGACGCAGATGTCCAGCCACGTCCGCACGGCGTGCCGCAGGGCGTGGACCGGGTCGGAGATTCCCGCGGCGGCCACCTCGTCGGCCAGCCGCCGGGCGATATCGGCCTCGACCGCCTCCAGGACCGCGTCGAACAGCGCGGTCTTGTCCGCGAACTGGTGGTACATCGCCCCCCGGGTGACGCCTGCCTCCGCGACGACCGCGTCGGCCGGCACGTCGGCGAAACCCTGCGCGGCGAACAGCCGCCGTCCCGCCGCCACCAGCGCGTCGCGGGTCGCGGCGGAGCGGTCGGCCTGGGTGCGCCGCGCGCCGGGCGCGGCGGAAGTCCGGGATGGCATGCTCCATTCTCCCCATCGTCAGCCGGCGGCGCGATACCGCCTAGACATACATACGTACTGTTTGTATGTTACTTGCATGACGACTCTCACCGACTCCACCGACCTGACCGTTGACCTGCCGCAAGGCCGGCTGGCCTACCGGGCCGCGGGTCCGCCCGCGAGTTCCCGCCCGCCCGTCGTGTTCGTGCACGGGATCCTGGTCGATGCCCGGCTCTGGGAACCGGTCGCCGAACGCCTCGCAGCCGAGGGCATCCGCAGCTACGCCCCGACGCTCCCGCTCGGCGCCCACCGGTCGCCGATGAACGCCGGCGCCGACCTGTCCCCGGCGGGAATCGCCCAGCTCGTCCGGGACTTCATCCAGGCCCTCGGCCTCAGCGGCGTGACCATCGTCGGCAACGACACCGGCGGGGCGATCTGCCAGGTCATGCTGGGCGGGGACACCAGCCAGCTCGGCGCGGCAGTGCTGACCGACGGCGACGCGCTCGGCACCTTCCCGCCCCGGGCCCTGGTCCCGCTGTTCCGCGCACTGCGCCACCCGGGGATCGTCGCGGGCCTGGCCCCGGGGCTGCGGTCGGCCAGGCTGCGCCACGGGCCGCTCGCCTACGGTCCGCTTTCCAGCGGCCCGCTCGACCCCGGGCTGACCCGCGGCTGGGTCCTGCCTCTGGCGGACCGAGACGTCCGCCGTGACCTGGCCCGGTTCGCCCGGGGCGTGCACCCGCGGGTCCTGCTCGACGCAGCCGCCCGGTTCGGCCAGTTCACCGGGCCGGTGCGGATCCTGTGGGGAGAAGACGACCGGTTCTTCCCGGCCGCACTGGGACGGCAGCTGAGCGACGCGTTCCCGCACGCCCGCTTCACCGGGGTGCCCGCCGGACGGACGTTCCTGCCGCTCGACCACCCCGGCGAGGTCGCCCGCGAGATCGCCGGGGCGCAGGACGCCGGAGCCTGAGCGGCGGGCGGTCTTGTGGACGCGCACCAGCGCGACCCGGGAGGTTCGGTTCCGCCGGAACATTGCCAGGCGGCGGCCGTGCTGTAACGCTGCGAGGGTGACCGACGATGCTGTGATCCCCGCGTTCGACGCGCTTCCGCGGCTGCCCGGATGGGGGGTACAGCACGCCTGGGACGTGTGGGGGCGCGGCGACAACCTGGGCACGCTGAACCGGCTGACCGGCCCGGTGGTCGCGGCGGCGGCCGCCGCCGTGCGGACCGGCGAGCGGATCGGGCTGTCGCTGCCGCTCGGCCTGCCCGACCCGCCGTTCTTCGGGCGGAAGGGGTTCAGCCACCACTTCACGCCGATGAGCCCGACCGCCTGGGACGACTGGGTCGACGGCTTCTACCTGCAGTGCTCGTCGCAGTGGGACGGCCTGCGGCACATCGGGTCGCCCGACGGCTGGTACGGCGGGTGGCGGGGCCAGCCGTCGGAGGATCTCGAGCCGCTGGGTATTCACCACTGGGCGGAGCGCGGCATCGTAGGACGGGGCGTACTGGTCGACCTGGCATCGTTCGCGGGCCGTTCCGACGGCTACGACCCGTTCCGGCGGGTGGCGTTCGGGGCCGCCGACCTCGACGGCGCGCTGCGGGCGCAGGGCACCGCGCTGCGGGCGGGCGACGTCCTCTGCGTCCGTACCGGCTGGACGGACAAGTACCTGAAGCTGGACCCGGCCGGGCGGACCGCGCTGGCCGACGGCATGCAGGACGTGACCGGCTACACCGCGGCCGGGCTGGCCGGCAGCGAGGAAGTCGCGCGCTTCCTCTGGGACTCCGGCGTGTCCGCGGTGGCCTGCGACAACCCGGCGGTGGAGGTGGTCCCGGCCGATCCGGCCGACGGGTTCCTGCACGGGCGGCTCATCCCCGGCCTCGGGATGGCGATCGGGGAACTGTTCTCGTTCGGGGCGCTGGCCGCGGCCTGCGCCCGGATGAAGCGCTACGAGTTCTTGTTCGCGTCCGTCCCGCTCAACGTGACCGGGGCGATCGGCTCGCCCGCGAACGCGGTCGCGGTCTTGTAGCCCGCTCGGCTCTGGAGGCCTTCGATGCCCGACTCTCAAGACCCCGGCCCCGAAGACACCGGCCCCAAGGACACCGGCCCCGAAGACACCGTGCGGCGGTTCTTCGACGCGCTCGGCACCGGGAACTTCGCGGCAATCGGCGATTTCTTCACCGACGACTCGGTCTGGATGGTCAACGACGTGGCCCGCGGCCTGCCGCGGCAGCAGGGCCGCAAGGCGATCACCGACGACTTCCTCCAGCCGATCCGG
>DASWUW010001117.1:0-1540 GCA_036406335.1 Trebonia sp. | reverse complement strand
CGGGCGGCCGAGACGACGATCGTGGAGTCGGCCGAGAGCTTGCGGGAGCTGGGGCTGCTGTAGATCTCAGACTGCTGTAGATCTCAGACTGCTGTGGATCTGGGACTGTTGTGGACCTGGGACTGTTGTAGATCCGGGACTGCTATAGATCCGGGCTGCGGTACCAGGGCCGATGACCTGGTCCTGAGCGATACCGGCACCCCGCCCCTCAATTAGCTCTGAAGCAGAGCTAAAATCGGGAGCATGACCGGTACCACCGAGCCTTCGGAGCTTGAGAACGTCCTGGCGGGCCTGAACCGGCTCATCCGCCGCCGGCTGCGCGCGGGCCTGCAGTTCCCGCGCCTGCGCGGCGCCGAGGTCGAGCTGCTCCGGCTGGTGCGCGGGCATCCGGGCCTGCGGGTCTCCGAAGCGGCCAAGGAACTCGGGCTCGCCGGGAACTCGGTGTCGACGCTGGTCAAGGGGCTGGTGGAGCTCGGGATGCTCGAGCGGGCCGCCGACCCCAGCGACGGCCGGGCCACGCTGCTGCGCATCACCCCGGAGGCGGAGAACCGGCTGCAGGACTGGGCCGACCGCCGCTCCGAACTGGTCCGCGGACACATCGAGCGGCTGTCGGAGGTCGACCGGGCCGCGCTGGACGCCGCGCTGCCGGCGCTGCGCACGCTCTCCGCGTCCCTGCGCGACGCGGCCGAGAACGGCGCCGCTTCCGGTGGCGCCGTTCTCCTGAGCGCAGAAGGAGAAGCCGGCATATGACCGTCAGCGATCCCCGGCCACCCGCGGCCGCACCCGACGCCGGCGTGCCGGCCATCGCCGTCACCGGCCTGGCTGCGGGCGATCAGCAGGGGGAACCCGCTGAGCTATGAGGTGGACGCGCTGCGCGGGCTGCTGGTCGGCACGCCTTCACACCTGCCGCTGGACTTCGGGGTGCCGGCCGGGGCGGCTGGCCGAGTAGGGGCGGGATGCCGCTGTGGCTGCGGCGGTTGGGACTGCCGTTGCCGCTGTCGACAGGCGAGTCCGCGATCATCGACGGAAACTGGTCGGGATGACGTCCTGAAGGAGGACCCGTGGCAACCCTGACCGTGTGGAAGTTCGACGACCCCAACGGTGCCGAGCAGGTACTGCAGGAACTGGAGGGCCTGCAGAAGCAGGCGCTGCTCAAAGTGCTCGACGGAGCAGTGGTCAGCTGGCCGGCGGACGCCAAGCGCCCGAAGACCTCGCAGCTGGCGGACCTGACCGGCCGGGGCGCCCTCGGCGGCGCGTTCTGGGGCTTCCTGTTCGGGCTGCTGTTCTTCGTCCCGCTCCTGGGCCTGGCGGTCGGCGCCGCGGCCGGCGCGCTCGGCGGCTCGATGGCCGACGTCGGCATCGACAAGGACTTCATCGAGCAGGTGAAGGCGAAGGTCACGCCGGGCACGTCGGCACTGTTCGTGCTGTCCTCCGACGTGGTCGAGGACCGCGTGCTCCCGACATTCGAGCGCGCCGGCGCCGAGCTGATCAAGACGAACCTGTCGGCGGAGCAGGAGGCGCAGCTGCGCGAGGCGTTCGC
>DASWUW010001116.1:0-2036 GCA_036406335.1 Trebonia sp. | reverse complement strand
ACCTGAGCGGGCGGGGCTAGCCGAGGCGGGCGGTGAGCGTTGCCTCGAACTAACGCAAGTCGGCATCGCGGTCAGTCGTCGTGATCGTCCGCTGGCCGTCGTCCGTCTCCCAGCCGCGCTGCGCACAGAGTCACTTGTCTTTGGGGCTGATGAAGGTGCCCCGCCCCCCGATGGTGATCACCAGGCCCTCGTCCCGCAGGATCTCGACCGCTTTGCGGACCGTGCCGCGCGCCACGCCCTGTTCCTGGTGCAGGTAACTTTCGCTCGGCAGCGGCGCCCGCGGCTCCAGTTCGCCCGAGGCGATCATGTCCCGGAGGACGTTCGCCAGCTGAGCGTACAGCGGGGTCGGGTCCATGTGGTCAACGTGGTAAGACATCAGCGCGCCAGGGGGTTACCGATGGCCGGCAGTGCGAGCAACCCAGTCCGCTACTTCGGCCAGCAGGTCCGCAAGGCGCGCCAGGCGGCCGGCTGGACACGGGCCGAGTTCGGCCAGCGAACCGGCTACGACCCCGCGCACCTCGGCCGGATCGAGAACGGCAAGCGCCCGGCGACGAAGCTGATCGCCGAGATGTGCGACCGCGCGTTCCCCGAGCGCGCCGGCTGGTTCGGCGAGTTTTACGAGGAGTCCCGCACCTGGATCGTGACCCCGCCGTGGTTCCGCGACTGGGTCGACCGCGAGCACCACGCCAGGAGCCTGCGGAACTGGTACCTCGGTGTCGTCGACGGCCTGCTGCAAACCGAGGACGCCGCCCGCGCGATCCAGTCCGTCACCCCGGCGTGACGGATGACGAGGTAAGCGCGCGGGTCGCTGCCCGGATGAAGCGCCAGGCGATCCTCACCCGCGACAACCCGCCCACCGCGTGGTTCCTGCTCGATGAGGCCGCGCTGCACCGCTGCGTCGGCTCACCCGAGATCATGGTCGCGCAGATGGCGCAGCTGACCGCGATAGCCCGTCTGCCGAACGCCACGATCCAGGTCGTCCCGGCCATCGCGCACGCCGGCCTGGGCGGCAGGTTCGCCTCATGGAGAGCGCCGCCTACATCGAAACAGCGGTCGCCGGCCAGGTATTCGAGGATGCCGAAACTATCGCGAGCCTGCTTACCCGCTTCGATACGCTCAGGAATGAAGCGCTGAGGGCGTCAGAGTCCCTGGCATTCATCGAGCGGACGGGCGAGGAATGGAAAGCACCTGGCGGAAGAGCACATACTCGGCCGACAACGGAGGGGCCTGCGTAGAGGTCGCCTCGGCTGAGCTGGTGCTGGTCCGCGACACCACCGACCGCAGCGGCCCAGTCGTCACGTTCGCCGCCGCCGCTTGGCATCGCCGTGGCAACTACCTCACTGGTCACCTTCACCCTCCCGGGCACGCCGCGCTCAGTGCGGGCAGCGCGCTCCTACGTAAAGACAGCACTCAGCTGCCATGACCTCAGCGACCGTTCGGGCGACGTCGAGGCAGTGACGTCTGAGCTGGTCAGCAACGCGGTCACGCACACCCGGGCCGAGGCGGTCGATATGCTGCTGCTGAAAGACGACTCCGGGGTGGTCGCGGTCGTAGTGTTCGACTCCTGCCCGCGTCCCCCGGTCAGGCGCGACCCTGCCGCAGACGCCGAGAAGGGGCGCGGGCTGAATCCGGCGCTCAAAGGAACGGCAACGCACTGTCCGCAGCCAACCTGGCGCGGCGTGAGCTCCATTATCCGCGCGGTCGCTGAGAACCGGGCCTGCCGCCGCAACGCCGCGACCTCATGGCGCAGACCAAGATCTCCGTGTCCCTGGCGGTGTCGCTACGCGCCGGCAGCGCTAGCCAGCCGAACACCCAGACCATGAACAGGTAGGTCAGGCGAATAAGCAGGTCAGACTAAGCGCCGGGCTGGGATCGGACCGTACTCCGTTACCAGGGATCACCCGGCGGACGAAGCTCAGTCACCGGCAAGAACGCTCTAAGAGACGATATCCTTGTGCCGGAAGCGGCGGAAGGCGAGCGCGAGCAGGACCACCGCGTAGGACGCCGACACGACGGCTCCCTCGATCGTGGGGTTC
>DASWUW010001115.1:0-1730 GCA_036406335.1 Trebonia sp. | reverse complement strand
AGTTGGCGAGCTGGTCGTAGGTGTCGGTGACGACCTTGTTGCCCTCGTCGTTGAGCGTCGGCCCGGTGGGGGTGACGGTGTAGGTGGTGCCTTCCTTGCCGTACCGGGACAGCAGGTACTCCTCGGTGCCGAAGGGCGCGGCGAGGTAGTCCGCGATCCGCAGCAGTTCCTTGACCTGGGCGTCGGTGAGCTTCTTGGTCAGGTAGGAGAACATGCCGGCGCCGGCGCCGAGCCCGATGGAGGGCGTGCTGCCGTCGTAGGAGAAGACCTTGAAACCCTGCCGCTGGTAGTTCGGGTTGGCCGCGGCGCCGCTGAGCGCGTCGGCCTTGTTCCAGGCACCGGTGCCGCCGGCGGAGATGACGGACTTGCCGGCCCAGAAGCGGTTGTCGGCCTTGGAGGAGTCGCCGGACAGCGCGTCGGGGTGCATGTAGCCGCTCTTGGCGAGCTTGCCGGCGAAGGCCAGGTACTCCAGGAACTCCGGCTGCTCGTACTTGCTGATCAGCTTGCCGGTGCCGTCCTGCTTGAAGCCGGTGCCGGTGGTCGAGGCGGTGATGTTGAAGACCTGGAACAGGTAGACGCCGAGGTCGTCGAACGCGTACTGGCCCTTGGCGGTGTCGGTCAGCTCCTTGCCGAGCTCGAAGAGCTTGTCGGCGGAGGTGATGGTCGAGGCGTCGATGCCGGCGCTGTGGAAGATGTCGGCGCGGTAGTAGATCAGGCCGGCGAACAAGCCCGCCGAGGTCCACAGCGGGATGCCGTAGAGCTTGCCGTTCCAGACCCCGGCCTGCCAGCCGCCGGTCGGGATGGCGGCGAGGTTGGGGTAGGCGAGGACTTTGTCCCCGGCCAGGTAGGGACTCAGGTCCTTGAAGAACTTGTCGACGCCCTCGGCGAAGTTCTGGATCGCCGTGGTGTTCCAGCCGGGGATGTCCAGCCAGTCCGGGATGTTGCCGGCGGCGAAGCGGGTGGCCAGCATCGTGGCGTAGTTGTTGCCGTCCGAGGGGCTGTCGGTCAGCGTCGCGCCGAGGGCCTGGTTGACGGTGCTGTAGTAGACGTTGCCGGCCGGCGGCACCGAGCCCCACAGCGGGGTGACGGCCTGGTAGCTGCCGCCGGAGCCGACCGGTCCGGTCACCGACTTCGCCGGGGTGGCCGGGAAGGCCAGGAAGCCCGGGTCGCTGGCCGCGCCGTGGGCTCCGGACACCGGCGCGATGTCCGGCGTGACCAGGGTCGAGGCCTTGTAGGTCGGGAGGACCGACTTGACGGCGCTGGGCGCGGCGGCGCCGCTGGCCTTGACCGCGGCCTTGCCGGAACCGCAGGCGGCCAGCAGCGGGGCCGCTGCTATCGCTCCGCCGAAGGCCGCGGAGGTCTTGAACACCTGGCGCCGGGAGAAGACGTTCGAACTCGTCATGGACCCCTCCATCGATACGGATGTGTGTCTGTCTGCTGACTGTCGAAGCGCTTCAACGTTGCGTTGAGGTTAGGGCAGCATCAGGGTCGGCACAAGCTCTCGCGGAGCGCTGTGATACCGCGTCTGGCGCTGGCGGGTCGTCGATCACGCGATGCGAAGCGCTTCGACGATCTCTTCGACGGTTCGCTCTTCGCGTCCGACGATGTGTTCGAGGATGCGTTCGACGGTCGGCGACCGTCCCGGTGTGCCGGTGCGCCCCTTACGCGTCTTGCAATCAGAGGGCTGCCGGGCCCGGTGACGGCGGTGGTGACCTGGGGACGTCACCAAG
>DASWUW010001114.1:0-9240 GCA_036406335.1 Trebonia sp. | reverse complement strand
CGATCCGCCCGGCGGGTGACCGCTTCCGCACCCCGCCGGAGGCCCAGCGGGCCGGCCTGCGGGGCGACGAGCTGCGGCTCTACGACCTGGTCTGGAAGCGCACGGTGGCCTGCCAGATGAAGGACGCCACCGGCGAGTCGGTGTCGGTCAAGGTCGCGGGCAGCTCCACCGCGGGCGAGCGGGCCGAGTTCGGCGCCTCGGGCAAGATCATTCACTTCTACGGGTTCCTCCGGGCCTACGTGGAGTCGCACGACGACGTCGCCGCCGACCGCGACGACCAGGAGCGCCGCCTGCCGGTGCTGGCCGAGAACGACCCGCTGCGCGCGCTGCGCCTCGGGGCGGCCGAGCACGCCACCCGGCCGCCGGCCAGGTACACCGAGGCGTCGCTGGTCAAGGAGCTGGAAGACCGCGAGATCGGCCGTCCCTCCACCTACGCCAGCATCATCGGGACGATCCTGGACCGCGGTTACGTGTTCAAGAAGGGCACCGCGCTGGTGCCCGCGTTCCTCGCGTTCGCGGTGATCACGCTGCTCGAGCGGCACTTCGGGCAGCTGGTGAACTACGAGTTCACCGCGCAGATGGAGGACGCCCTCGACGAGATCGCCCGGGGCGAGGCGGAGCGGGTGCCGTGGCTGCGCCGCTTCTACTTCGGCGACGGCGGTGAGCAGGGAGACGGGACGCCGTCGCAGGCACCCCGGTCCCGTTCGGATAATCCGGCCGGGCTTGGCCTGAAGGCGCTGGTCTCCGACATCACCGACATCGACGCCCGCGAGGTCAGCTCGTTCCCGCTGGCCGGGACCGACATCGTCGTCCGGGTCGGCCGGTACGGGCCGTACCTGGAGCGGGAGGGGCAGCGGGCCAACGTGCCCGAGGACATGGCCCCGGACGAGCTCACGCCGGAGAAGGCGGAGGAGCTGTTCAGCATCCCGAGCGGGGACAAGCCGCTCGGCTCCGACCCCGACTCCGGCCACGAGGTGGTGGCCAAGGGGGGACGGTTCGGTCCCTACGTGACCGAGGTGCTGCCCGAAGGCGCCAAGGACAAGCCGCGCACCGCGTCGCTGCTCAAGTCCATGGACCTGGACACCGTCACCCTGGACGACGCGCTGCGGCTGCTCAGCCTGCCGCGCACCCTCGGACAGGTCGACGGCGAGCCGGTGACCGTGCAGAACGGCCGCTACGGGCCCTACGTCAAGCGGGGCGCCGAGAGCCGGTCGCTGGCCAGTGAGGAAGAGATGTTCACCATCTCCCTCGAGGCCGCCAAGGCGCTGCTGGCCGAGCCCAAGGCCCGCGGCCGCGGGCGCGGCGCCGCTGCCCCGCCGCTGCGCGAGCTGGGCAACGACCCGGTCTCGGGTAAGCCGATGGTGGTCAAGGACGGCCGCTTCGGCCCCTACGTGACCGACGGCGAGACCAACGCCTCGCTGCGCAAGGGCGACGAGGTGGCCGACATCACAGCCGAGCGCGGCGCCGAGCTGCTGGCCGACCGGCGGCTCGCCGCCCCGGCCCCGCGGACCCGCAAGCCGGCCGCGAAGGCCCCGGCCAAGAAGCCGGCCGCGGCCAAGAAGACGACGGCGGCAACGGCCAAGAAGCCGGTCACCGCGAAGAAGACGACCACCAAGAAGACGACCAGCTGAAATCACGATCGCGCAGTGGTGACCAGGCCCGCAAACCGAACTCGATAGCCTGACGCAGTGAACCTCCGCTCCACGCCCCGCAGTGCCAGCCCGGGACAGGCGCCGCCCAGCCGCCGGGTCAGGCGCGCGCGCTCCGGGGACGGGGTGCTGTCGATCAAGCCGTTCCGGGCGCTGTGGGTCGCGTTGTCGCTGTCCAGCCTGGGCGACTGGCTGTCGATCCTGGCGCTGGTCGCGCTGGCCCCGTCGGTGACCCACGGCAGCAACCTGGCCAAGACCTCGTCGATCAGCGGCGTGTGGGTGGTCACCCTGCTGCCCGCGCTGCTGCTGGGACCGGTCGCGGGCGCGCTGGCGGACAAGCTCGACCGCCGGGTCACCATGGTCGTCGGCGACGTCATCCGCGGCCTGCTGTTTATCTCGATCCCGCTGTTCCCCAACCTGACCTGGATCTTCGTGGCGAAGTTCCTGGCCGGGATCGCGTCCCAGTTCTGGAACCCGGCGGCGGCGGCCAGCATCCCCAACCTGGTGCCCAAGGAGAAGCTGGAGCGGGCCAACCAGCTCAGCCAGCTGATGACCTACGGCACCGCGCCGCTCGCGGCCGGGGTGCTCGCCCTGCTGGGCTGGGCGGCGACCGCGCTGGGACACGCGGGCCCGTTCTTCCACACCAACAAGCTGGACCTGGCGCTGTACTTCAACGGCGCGTCCTACTTCGTCTCCGCGGTCACCGTCTACTTCCTGCGGACCATCGGCAAGCGGGAGCACAGCGGGCGGATCTCGGTACCGTCCACGGCCAAGGCGATCTGGGAAGGCTGGCGCTTCATCCGGCGCACGCCGGTGGTACGCGGGCTGGTCATCGGGATGCTGGGCGCGTTCTGCGCGGCGGGCGTGGTCATCGGCCTGGCCCCCTCCTACATCCAGCTGACCCTGAACGGCGGGTCGGCGGGCTTCAGCCTGATCTTCGCGGTCATCCTCATCGGGCTGGCGATCGGCATGGGGTTCGGCAGCCGGCCCTTCGGCGACTTTTCCCGGCGGCGGCTGTTCGGCGTCACGCTGACCGCGTCCGCGGTGCCGCTGGCGATGATCGCCCTGGTGCCCAACCTGGCCGTGGTCACCGTGTTCGTGCTGCTGATGGGGGTCATCTCCGGGATCGCCTACCCGACCGGGTTCACCATCGTGGGCCTGGAGGTGGACGACGACACCCGGGGCCGGGTCTTCGCCTTCTTCCAGTCCACCATCCAGGCCATCCTGCTCACGGTGATCGCGGTGGCCGGGTTTGTCGCCACCGGCTTCTCCGCCGCGATCGACGCGCTCGCCGGCTCGCGTAACGGCGAAATCAAGATCGCCAACATCCGCTACGGCGCTCCCGGCGACAACCTGCTCCTGCTGCTGTCGGCGGTGCTGGTCGCGTTTGTCGGCATCCAGTCCTACCGCCAGCTCGACGACCGCAAAGGCGTCCCGCTGCTGGCGGACCTGCTCACCGCGATGCGGAACGAGCCGCTGGAGCGGATGACGGTCCCGCCGCCCGCCGGCGGGCAGCGGCCGCCGGGCCCGGCCGGGCTGTTCGTCGCGTTCGAGGGCGGCGAGGGATCGGGCAAGACCACCCAGGCCCGGCTGACCGCGATCTGGCTCCGGGAGCAGGGTTACGACGTGGTGACCACGCACGAGCCGGGCGCGACCAAGATCGGGATGCGGCTGCGGGCGCTGCTGCTCGACACCACCCACGCCGGCATGTCGTCCCAGTGCGAGGCGCTGCTGTACGCGGCCGACCGGGCCGAGCACGTGGCCAAGGTCATCGACCCGGCGCTGGCCCGGGGCGCGGTGGTGATCACCGACCGGTACACCGACTCCTCGCTCGCCTACCAGGGCGCCGGGCGCGGCCTGCCCGCCACCGACGTCGCCTGGCTGAACAGCTGGGCCACCGACGGGCGGTCCCCCGACCTGACCGTGCTCATGGACCTGGACCCGGAGGCCGGGCTCAGCCGCCGGACCCGGTCCGCCGACCGGCTCGAGGCCGAGCCGGTCGACTTCCACCGGCGGGTCCGGGGCGGATTCCTCGACCTGGCCCGCAACGCCCCCGAGCGCTACCTGGTGCTCGACGCCGCTGCCGGCGCTAGCGAGCTCAGCCTGCAGATCAAGGACAAGATCAGGGAGATCCTGCCCGACCCGGTACCGCGGGTGGCCGAGGCGGTCACCGGCTCCTTCCCCGTCGTCACGGACCAGATGCTGGACCGCCGGTGAGCGCCCCCGTCTTCGCCGAGCTGGCCGGGCAGGAGGCGGTCACCGGGCAGCTGGAAACCGCCATCGCGGGCGCGATGACCCACGCCTGGCTGTTCACCGGCCCGCCCGGCTCGGGCCGGTCGGTCGCCGCCCGCGCCTTCGCCGCGGCGCTGCTGTGCCAGTACGGCGGCTGCGGCGAGTGCGCATCCTGCCGCCAGGTGCAGGCGGGCACGCACGCCGACCTGCTCCTGATCCGCCCGCAGGGTCTCTCCTACGGGGTCAAGCAGACCCGGGATCTGGTGCTGAAGGCGGCCGGGGCGCCGTCCGGCGGCCGCTGGCTGGTGGTGTTGTTCGAGGACGCCGACCGGTGCACCGAGGCCGCCGCCAACGCGCTGCTCAAGGCCATCGAGGAGCCCGCCCCGCGCACCGTGTGGCTGCTGTGCTCGCCGTCGGCGGAGGACCTGGTGACCACGATCAGGTCCCGCTGCCGGGTGGTGACGCTGCGGGTGCCGCCGTCCGAGGCGGTCGCGACGGTGCTGGCCCAGCGCGACGGCATCGACTACGACCGCGCGCTCGCCGCCGCCCGGGCCGCCCAGGGGCACATCGGCCGGGCCCGGCGGCTCGCGACCGACCCGGCCGCCGCCGCCCGCCGCGAGGCCGTGCTGCGGGTGCCGGTGCAGTCCACCTCCCTCGGCCCGGCCCTGGCCGCGGCGGCCGCGCTGGTCAAGACGGCCGAGGAAGAGGCCAAGCTGACCACCGAGCAGCTGGACGAGCCCGAGCGGGCGGCGCTGCGGCAGGCCTACGGCGAGGGCTCCACCGGCAAGGGCGTGGCCAAGGCGCTGCGCGGCGTGGCCGGGGCGATGAAGGACCTGGAAGACGGTCAGAAGTCCCGGGCCACCCGGGTCAAGCGCGACACCCTGGACAGCGCCCTGCTCGAGCTGGCCGGATTCTACCGCGACGTGCTGATGCTCCAGGTCGGCGCGGACGTCGAGCTGGCCAACGCCGACCACCTGGACGACCTGCGGCGGCTGGCCCGCGGGGCGACCCCGGAGGCGACCCTGCGCCGCATCCAGGCGGTCATGCGCTGCCGGGAACGGGTCACGGTGAACGTCGCCCCGCTGCTGGCGGTGGAAGAGCTGACGATCTCGCTGATGCGCGGCTGACCCGGCCCGCGCGCGCCTGACTGAGATTGATCTGTTACTTAGGCGGCTGACAGCTTAGTCTAGGCCGGTGGGCATGATGATGGCAGTGAGCTTCGAGCGGTACGGCCGGCTCTATTACCTTGACCCCGGAGGTCATCAGCCCAAGATCGGCGACCGGGTCCTGGTGCCCACCGACGGCGGCCCCGAGGTCGCCGAGTGCGTGTGGGCCCCCCAGTGGATGTCCGAGGACGTCGGCGGCCTGCCGGTCTGCGCCGGCCTGGCCGGCCCGCAGGACCTGGAGCGGAACGAGGAGAACCGGCGCCGCCGGGCCGAGGGCAAGCTGGCCGCCCGGCGGCTGATCCGCGAGCACGGGCTGCCGATGAAGCTCATCGCGGTCGACTTCGTCGCCCCGACCAACGTGTTCGTGGTGTACTTCAGCGCCCCGCACCGGGTCGACTTCCGCGCGCTGGTCCGGGACCTGGCCGGCCGGCTGCGGTCCCGGGTCGAACTGCAGCAGATCGGCCCGCGGGACGAGGCCCGCCTGCAGGGCGGCATCGGCCCCTGCGGCCGGGACCTGTGCTGCGCCACCTTCCTCAAGGACTTCGAGCCGGTCTCGGTCCGGATGGCCAAGGACCAGGACCTGCCCGTCAACCCGATGCGTATCGCGGGCGCGTGCGGGCGGCTGATGTGCTGCCTCAAGTACGAGCACCCGCTCTACCAGGACTTCAAGAAGAAGGCGCCGCGCGCGGGCACCCAGGTGGACACTCCCGAGGGCCCGGGCACGGTCATCGGGCACAGCGTCCCGGCCGAAAACGTGGTGGTGAAGCTGGCCGGCGACGGCAGCACCTGCGCCTGCTCGGTCGCCAGCGTCTGCGGCTCCCGCCAGGCCTACGAGTCGACCCACCTGGCCGCCGACTGAGTCCCGGGTAGCGCTTTCTCTCCGCCGTGTAACGCTTTCCCTTCCCGAGGTACTGAACGGGTGCAGCCGCGCTCCATTCCGGTCTCGTCCCCAGGGAAGGGGAAGCCTCGTGCAGGCACTCGTTCGTTCTAGCCGGGCCTAGCTTGCCAGCGGTCTGGCGGAAAGACCGGGGGAGCGAGCCCGTAGCGGCGAAACGGCCGGTTCTCGCTCCTTCCGTTGTGCCCGGCGCGGCCCGGGCCGGTACGCTGCCAATGATGGACGCCGACTCGCCGCTGCTGCTGCGCCTGCGCGCGGGCGACGAGTCGGCGTTCACCGCCCTGGTGGAGCGCTACCATCCGTCGATGCTCCGGCTCGCGCTGTCGTTCGTGGCCAGCCAGGCGGTAGCCGAGGAGGTCGTACAGGACACCTGGCTGGCGGTGCTGCGCGGCCTGGAACGCTTCGAGGAGCGGTCGTCGCTGCGCACCTGGCTGTTCACCATCCTGGTCAACCGGGCCCGCACCACCGGCGTGCGCGAGGCGCGGACGGTGCCGGTCGCTGACGCCGGGCCGGTCGTCGACGCCTCCCGCTTCGGGCCGTCGGGCGGCTGGGCTGAGCCGCCCGAGCACTGGATCGAGGAAGCGGAGGACCGCCTCGACGCGGTTAAGCTGTCCGAGCTGCTGCGCGGCGGCCTCGACCAGCTGCCCGCCCGGCAGCGCGAGGCCGTCCTGCTGCGCGACGTAGAGGGGCTGAGCAGCACCGAAGTCTGCCAGGTGCTGGCGATCAGCGAAGCCAACCAGCGGGTCTTGCTGCACCGCGGGCGCAGCAGGCTCAGGCAGCTGCTCGAGTCGGAACTGGGAGGTACCGGGCGATGAGCTTCCTGTCCGGCCTGCTGCCGTTCCGGTCCCGGCCGCGCGAGCTGCCCTGCCAGGTGGTCGTGGAGATGGTCACCGACTACCTGGAAGGCGCGCTGTCGTCCGCGGACCGCCGCCGCCTGGACCGCCACCTGGCCGGCTGCCCGCACTGCACGGAGTACCTGGCCCAGATGCGCGAGACCATCCGGCTGGCCGGCCGGGTCACCCCGGAAGACCTCACCCCCGAGATGCGCACCGATCTGACCGACCTCTACCGCCGCTGGCGCGACGAGGGCTAGCGTCTTCTCAGGTGCTCGCCCAGCCCTTCCAGTGGTCGGCCTGGATGACGATCACCGGCCCGGCCGGGCGCTGCCTGCGGTACTGCTCGTACCGCTCGGCCAGCACGTCCAGCGGGTCCTGGAGCCCGCGCTCGTCCTCCACCACGCTGGCCCAGCCGTCGATGCGGACCCACCAGAGCAGGTCCCAGTCGTCGTCGTAGTGGTCGGCCAGCAGCGCGACCCGGGGGTTCTCCCGGATGTTGCGCAGCCGGCGCAGGTTGGTCGACTTCTTCGGCTTGTAGTCCACGGTCATGTAGACCAGGTCCCCGTCCACCGCGAACGTGACCGGCACCAGGTGCGGCTGCCCGTCACCTCCGGCCGTGGCCAGCCGCGCCACCCGGGCGCCCGACAACCGGCTTCGTGCCTCTTCCTCGCTAAGTCTCACCCAAGCCATTGTCCCCTGTCCCGGGCCGCTCATGAGCCAGGCACCCCCAAGAACCGGTAGACTTCATGTGCAGTCCGCAAGGACGGCCCGCCGCCTTAGCTCAGTCGGCTAGAGCGATTCACTCGTAATGAATAGGTCATCGGTTCGATTCCGATAGGCGGCTCCCCACGTCAAAGCCCCTTTCCGAGTAGCTGTCCGCTGCGGAGAGGGGCTTTTTCCGGTCCGGCCGCCTGCCGCCGTTACTGGCCGATGCGCCCGTCGATCCGCTCGCGCAGCAGGTCGGCGTGGCCTAGGTGACGGGCGTACTCTTCGTGCAGGCTGATCAGCACCTCGCGCAGTGACATCGGGCCGCCGCCGCTGCCGTGCTCGTTCAGCGGGTCGTCGGCGGTGATATCGAGGCTGGGCGCCTCGGCCACGAACCGGGTGGCGAACTCCGCCTCGGCCCGCCAGGCCGCCCAGGCCTCCGCGACCACCCGCGGATCGGCGACCGCGCCGTCGAAGTCGCCGTCCCGGTCGGTCTCCGAGCAGAACAGCCGGGGCGCGTCCTGGCCCGCCATCAGCCTCCGGAACGTGGCCCGCTCCACCTCCGCCAGATGCCGGACCAGCCCCAGCAGCGACATGGTGGACGGCTCGACCGAGCGCCGGGCCATCGCCCCGGCGTCCAGCCCGGCGCACTTCAGCTCCAGGGTGAGGCGGGCGCAGCGCAGCGCCTCGGCCAGGGCGCCGCGCTCGTCGCCCAGCCTCGGCCCGTTTTCCCGCGGGTCGTCGTCGGACGGCCTGCCGTCGGCGGTGAACATGTCGGCGCGCCGGGTGGTAGCCATGGCCGCCATCATCCGAGACGGGCCCCGCCGGCCGCAACGGATTAACCCGAGGGGTTAACTTCCGGCGGCCGGAAGTATCCGTGATCAAGGTCGGGGACGCGGTCGCGCAGCTGGGCCGCGGTCGCCGGGTCGACGTCGAGCCGGGTGGCGGAGCCGTGCAGGTACGCCTGGCAGGCCAGCTGCCATTCGCCCGGGACGCTGAGCAGCTTGAGGACCGCGGCGAACAGCGCCGCGGTCGGCGGGGGGCTGTTCCCGCCGGCCAGCACCTCCAGGATGGCCGTCCGGTCGAGCCCCTGAGGGTAGGCCGCCAGCAGGAACTGGTGCAGCGCGTAGAACTGGTACTGCTCTTGTTCCGGGTGCCGCAGGTAGAGCGCCTGGGCCAGGAAACCGTGCTGGCGCAGGACCTTGCGGAGCTCGCCCGGGTCGTAGGACTCGGGGCAGAGGCGCAGGTAGGTCAGCGTGACATCGCCGACGATCTGCGCGTGCTCCGGGTAGACCCAGGTGCCGCCGAGCAGGCTGATGAGCTGCGCGACGTCGACCCGCCCGGACCGGAGCCACCGCTTCAGCTGGTCCGGGTCCAGGTGGTCAAGCACGATGGCGGTGGTGAGCTGGTCGGCCAGGCCGCCTCGCCGGACCGCCTGCAGCAGCGCGGGGTGCAGGCGCGCGCCGGGCTCGCCGCCCAGGCACTTCTCCACCTCGCAGTAGGCCGGGTAGCCGAGCGGCCGCTCGAAAGCGAGGGCCAGCAGCGCGGCGTACAGCTCGCCCTCCTGCTTCTTCAGCTCCGGATGGGGGGCCAGCAGCTGGTAGCGGGTGATCAGCGCCCGGTACCGCTTCCGGCGGCGGTCGTCCAGCGCCGCGGTCCTGGCCTGGCTTTCCAGCCACCTGACGGAGGACCGGAGCGCGGTCCCGTGCCCGGCCTCGATGGAGTCGGCGCAGTCCCGCAGGGCCTTTTCGTTGGGG
>DASWUW010001113.1:0-3079 GCA_036406335.1 Trebonia sp. | reverse complement strand
GGACCACGAGGGGACCGGCGCGCTCTACTCGGCGCTCCCGGACGGCAGCGACCGGCGCCGCCACACCGACCTCGGCCAGTACTACGCCCGGAACGCGACGACCGACGGCCAGCGCGTGGTCTACCAGCGGGCCGGGGAAATCTGGCTGCTGGAGTCGCTCGACGCCGAGCCGGTGCGCCTGGACCTGCGGCTCAGCGGAGAATGCCCCGGGCGCGCCCCCTACCGGGTGTCGGGAAAGTCGGAGCTGGGCTCGTTCACGCTGGACTCCGCCGGCCGGGTGCTGGGCGCCGAGGTGCACGGTACCGTGCACTGGCTGCCCGCCGCAGACGGGGCCGCCCGGGCGCTGCTCGCCCAGCCCGGCGTGCGCGGTCGCCTCCCGGTGGTCATCCTCGGGGCGGACGCGGTCGCCTGCGCGTCCGACGACGGCGGCGAGGACGGCCTGGACGTGCTCTCCGCGGACGGTTCCGCGGTGCGGCGGATCGGGCACGGCGAGTTCGGCCGGATCCTTGAGCTGGCGGTGGCGCCGGACGGGCAAACCGCCGCGGTTGCCTGCGCCGACGGCCGGCTGCTGACGGTGGCGCTGGCGGGCGAGCCGGTCATTACCCAGATTACCCGTAACACCGACGAAGCCGTCACTGGCCTGGTCTTCTCGCCCGACTCCGCCCTGCTCGCCTGGTCGCAGCCGTGGCGGACGGAGCACGGCTCCGCGCAGATACGGCTGGCCCGCCTAGCCGACGGCACCGTCACCGACGTGACCCCGCCCCGGTTCGACGACACCGCGCCCGCCTTCACCCGGGACGGCCGGTACCTGGCGTTCCTGTCGAACCGGGCGTTCGACCCGGTCTACGCCGCGCACGGACTTGCCCTCGGGTTCCTCCCCGGGGTCCGGCCGTACCTGGTGACGCTGCAAGCCACGACATACTCGCCGTTCGGGCCGGCGCCGGCTGACCGTCCGGCCGACCCGGAACCGCCTGCGGCCGGCCTCGACATCGCCGGGCTGCAGACCCGGATCATGCCGTTCCCCGTGGCTGCCGGACGCTACGACAAGCTCCGGGCGGTCACCGGCGGCGTGGTGTGGCTGGAACGGCCGTACTCCGGTGAGCTGGGCGAGGCCGCGATCGGGGCGGACGAGGAGATCCCGGTCCGGCTCGTCCGTTACGACCTGGCTCAGCGGCGGCGCTCGGTCGAGGTCGAGGCCCTGGACGACTTCGCGGTCTCCGCCGACGGAGGCTGGCTTGCCTACCAGACCGGAGAGTCGCTGCGGATCAGGCCGGCCGGCGAACCCGACGCGAAGGCGGTCAGCGTCGATCTGGACCGGATCCAGGTGACGGTCGAACCGCCGGCCGAGTGGCGGCAGATGTACCACGAGACGTGGCGGCTGATGCGGGACAACTTCTGGCGGGCCGACCTGGGCGGCGTGGACTGGGCCGCGGCGGGCGACCGTTACCGGCCGCTCCTGGACCGCATCGGCTCCGCGGACGAACTGCGCGACCTGCTGCGCGAACTGCAGGGCGAGACCCGCACCTCGCACACCGGGGTCCTGCCGCCGGCCGCGGGTACCGACCCGGCGCTCGCACCAGGCCTGCTCGGCATCGACCTCGAGCGCACTGCGGACGGATCCTGGCGGATCGCGCGGATCGTGCCCGGCGAGTCGTCGGTCACCGGCGCGCGCTCCCCGCTGGGCGCCCCGGGCATCGCGGCGGCACCGGGCGATCTCATCGTCGCGGTCGACGGGCGGCCGGTCGACCCCGATCTCGGCCCGAACCCGCTGCTGGCCGGCCAGGCCGGCCAGGCGGCCGAGCTGACTCTCCGCCGCGGCGGAGCGGACCGGCGGGCGGTCGTGGTCCCGCTGGCGAGCGAGCACGCGACCCGCTATTACGATCTGGTCGCCCGGCAGCGGGCCGCGGTCCGCGAGGCTTCCGGCGCGCGGCTCGGCTACCTGCACATCCCGGGCACGAATCCGGCGGGCTGGGCCGAGCTCCACCGGGACCTGCACACCGAGTTCGCCTGCGACGGCCTGATCGTGGACTTGCGCGACTCGCAAGGCGGGGACGCTTCGGCGCTGCTGGCTGAGCGGCTGGGGCGGCGCATCACCGGCTGGTACGTGTCCCGGCACGAGGGGCCGTCGAGCTACCCGTTCGAGGCACCGCGCGGGCCGGTCGTAGCGCTCACGAACGAGTACGCGATGTCCGGCGGCGACATCGTGGTCCAGGCGCTGAAGTCCTACGGCATCACCGTGGTCGGCACCCGCACCTGGGGCGGCGTGATCGGCTGCTACTTCAACGACCTGGTCGACGGGACCCTGGTGACCCAGCCGACCTCCGCCCTGTGGTTTCCCCGCGTCGGCTGGGGGATGGACAACCACGGCGCGGATCCGGACGTCGATGTGGCAATCGCACCGCACGACTGGGCCGCGGGCCGCGATCCTCAGCTCGATACCGCCGTCCGCCTGGCGCTGCGGGCCCTGGAGCAGCACCCGCCTGCCGCTCCGCCCGCCCGGCCCGGAGACTAGGAGCAGACCGCGGCCGGGCAGTAAGGTCGTCGCGTGACGGCGTCCCGCTTTGTGGTCCAGCTCCACGACGCGACCACGCTGCACTTCGACTTCCGGATCCAGGTCGGCGCGGTCCTCCGCTCGTGGGCGGTTCCCAAGGGGCCGTCACTCGATCCCCGGGTTCGGCGGCTGGCCGTACCGGTCGAGGACCACTCCCTGTCCGCGGGTGACTTCGAAGGGGTGCGGGCCGGGCAGGCGCGCGGCTCGGGCGCGGTGATCATCTGGGACGAGGGCGCGGCTGAGGTCATCCGCGACGAACCCGGCCATCTTTCCGCCCGGCTGCACGGGAGCAAGCTGGCCGGAGGATTCGCTTTGACCCGCACCGCGGAGCACCGCTGGATCCTGGTCAAGGTCCGGGACAGCCAGGCCCGGCCGGGCTCCGACATCGTGGCCGAGCTGCCCGGGAGCGTCCGCAGCGGCCGGGCGTGGGAAGACCTGGCGAACGGGTAACCGCGCTTGCTGCCCCCGGAGCGCACCCGTCAGCAGGGCGACCAGCGCATCTAGCTGCACGCTCGCGGACGCGGAGAC
>DASWUW010001112.1:0-13882 GCA_036406335.1 Trebonia sp. | reverse complement strand
CGGCCTTTTCGCCGGCCCGGCCGGAGTACTGGCTTGCGAGCTGGCCGTTATCGGGTGCGGAGACCCGCAGCGGAGCGACGACGGGGTGGGCCCGCTGCTGGTGCGGCGACTGCGGGAGGACGGTACCCCGCCTGGTGTCCGTCTGGTCGACGGCGGGACCGCCGGGGCGGACGTCGCCTGGCAGATGCGCGGCGCGAAACGGGTGATCGTGGTCGACTCCGGCCGCACCGGCGCCGCGCCGGGTACCGTCTACCGGGTGCCCGGACCGGAGGTAGCGGACATGCCGCCGCTGTCTGGCCTGCACACTCACTCATTCCGCTGGGATCACTCCCTTGCCTTCGCCCGCTGGCTGCTCGGCCCGCGCTATCCCGCCGACGTGACCGTTTACCTGATCGAGGCGCTGGACCAGACCCCCGGCGACGAGCTTTCCGCTCCCGCCCGCGACGGCCTGACCCAGGTGCTCGGGCTGATCCGGCGCGAGTCCGCCTTCCGGGCGCCCGGGCCCGGGACCGCCGCCGCCAGCCGCCCGTCACCGGAAGAGGGAACTCAGAAGTTAGCCAGTTACTCCCAGGTCGCCCGCAAGCTGGCGGCAGAGTCCGCCCAGTCCCGGTTCGCATACTCAAGGGCATGAGTGAACCACCTCAGGTAGATATCGTCGTCCCCGTCAAAAACGAGGAGCGTGACCTCGCGCCGAGTGTCACGCGGCTTGTCGGATACCTGCGGGACGTCTTTCCCTTTACCGTCCGAGTCACCATCGCCGACAACGGCAGTACCGACGCCACCTGGGCGCAGGCCCGCGTGCTGGCGGCCCGGTTCCCCGAGGTTCGCGCCGTCCACCTCGACCTGCCCGGCCGAGGCCGGGCACTGCACCAGATCTGGTCGTCATCCGACGCCGAGATCCTCGCGTACATGGACGTGGACCTGTCCACCGCCCTGAACGCGCTGCTCCCGCTGGTCGCGCCGCTGCTGTCCGGGCACAGCGACCTGGCCATCGGCACCCGGCTGGCCCGCGGCGCACGGGTCGTCCGCGGGCCCAAGCGCGAGATCATCTCCCGCTGCTACAACCTGCTGCTGCGGCTGACGCTCCGGGCGGGCTTCTCCGACGCCCAGTGCGGCTTCAAGGCGATCGCCGCCGCCCCCGCCCGCGCGCTGCTGCCGCTGGTGGAGGACCAGGGCTGGTTCTTCGACACCGAGCTGCTGGTGCTGGCCGAACGGGCCGGGCTGCGCATCCACGAGGTGCCGGTGGACTGGATCGACGACACCGACTCGCGGGTCAGCATCGTCGTCACCGCACTCGGTGACCTGCGCGGCGTGACCCGGGTTGGTCTCAGCCTGGCCCGGGGCACGGTCAAGGTGCCCCGGCTCCGGTCGGGCACGCTTGCCCCCCGGCACCAGTTCGCCGCGGCCCCGCGCTCCCTCGGGAGCGTGCGATGAGCACCGTCACCGCTGACACCCCGACACCAGTCGGCCGCCCGCCGGACCACGGGCGCCTGGGCCGGCTCTGGCGCGGACGCGCGGAAGATCCCCGCTGGGCCCGGCCCGCCCTGTTCGGACTGCTCGCGGTCACCGCGCTGCTCTACCTGTGGGACCTGAGCCGGAACGGGTACGCGAACGATTTCTACGCCGCCGCCGTCCAGGCCGGGACGAAGTCGTGGAAGGCGTTCTTCTTCGGTTCCTTCGACTCTTCTAACTTCATCACGGTGGACAAGACACCCGCCTCGCTGTGGGTCGACGAGCTGTCCGCCCGGGTCTTCGGCTTTAATTCCTGGTCGCTGCTGGCACCGCAGGCGCTCGAAGGCGTGGCCTCGGTCCTGCTGCTGTTCGCCGCCGTGCGGCGCTGGTTCGGGCCGGGGGCCGGGCTCATCGCGGGCGCCGTACTCGCGCTTACGCCCGCCGCGGCTCTCATCTTCCGCTTCAACAACCCCGACGCGCTGCTGGTGCTGCTGATGACGGCGGCCGCGTACAGCGTGCAGCGCGCGGTCGAGCGGGACCGGACCCGGTGGCTGCTGCTGGCCGGGGTGCTGCTCGGCTTTGGCTTCCTGACCAAGATGGCCCAGGTGTTCCTGGTGCTGCCCGGGTTCGGGCTCGCCTACCTGTGGGCCGGCCCGGCCCGGCTGCGCCGCAGGCTCTGGCAGCTGCTGGCCGGCCTGGGCGGCGTGATCATCGGCGGCGGCTGGTGGGTCGCGGCCGCCGAACTGGTGCCCGCCGCGGACCGGCCCTACTTCGGCGGCTCGACCGATAACAACATCCTCGAGCTGGCCCTCGGTTACAACGGGCTGGGACGGCTTTCCGGTTCGGAGACCGGCTCGATCGGCGGCGGTGGCGGCAGCTCCTTCGGCGGGTCGACCGGCGTGTTCCGGCTGTTCGGCTCGGAGTTCGGCGGCCAGGTCAGCTGGCTGATCCCGGCCGCCGTGGCCTCGCTGGCGGCGCTGCTCTGGATCTCCCGGCGGGCCGTGCGGACCTCCCCCACCCGGGCCTTCGCGCTGATCTGGGGCGGCTGGCTGCTGGTGACCGGGCTGGTCTTCAGCTTCATGCAGGGCATCATTCACCCCTACTACATGGTGGCGGTCGGCGCCCTGGTCGGCGTCGGGGCCGTGGCCCTGGGCCAGGCCGGGATGCCCCTCGTCGGCCGGGCCGCTGCCGCGCTGAGCGTACTCGGGACCGGCGTCTGGGCCTACGTCCTGCTCGACCGGACCCCCGCCTGGCTGCCCTGGCTGCGGTGGACGGTGCTGATCGCCGGCCTGCTCGGCGCGCTGGCCCGGTTCGCCGTCCCGGCACTGCTGCGCCGGAACGGACGGCGAGCACCGCTTCTCGCATCCGTGCCGCTGGTGCTCGCGCTGGCAGCCGGCCTGGGCGGCCCGCTGGCCTACACCCTGGACACGGTGAACACCACCCACACCGGCTCCCTCCCCAGCGCCGGGCCCGCGGTGACCGGATCGTTCGGCGGGGCCGGCGGCCGCCCGGGTGGCGGAACCGGCGGACCCGGCGGCGGCCTCGGCACCCGGACCGGCACGGGCACCGGCACCGGCACCCCGCCCGGCGGTACCCCGCCGGGCGGGACAGGCGGCTTCCCCGGCGGTTCGAGCTCCACCGGCACCGGTTCCACCGGTACCGCCGGGGGCACTGGTTCCACCGGTACTGGCGCCGGCACCCGGGCGGGCGGCGCGGGCGGCGGCGGCGCGGGCGGACTGTTGGGGAACACCTCGGTCAGCAGCGCGCTGGTCAAGCTGCTGGAGCAGGACGCGTCGAAGTACCAGTGGGTCGCGGCGACCGTGGGCACGCAGGAGGCCGCCCCGGTCGAGCTCGCCACCGGCGGGGACGCGGTGCTGGCGATCGGCGGCTTCAACGGCACCGACCCCTCCCCCACCTTGGCCCAGTGGGAGGCCCTGGTGGCCAAGGGAGAGATCCACTACTACATCGGGACCGGCAGCAGCAGCTTCGGCGGCGGCACCGGTTCCTCGGCGATCACCTCCTGGGTGGCCGCTCACTACAAGTCGGAGACCGTCGGCGGCGTGACCGTCTACAACCTCACCCAGCCGAAGTAACCGCCGTATTTCGATAGCGGTTAGAGTTTGGCCGCTGTGGGCGGCCAAACTCTAACCGCTATTCCCGAAAGCGGGTTCAGAACAGCGCGGTCTGCTGATCCTGGGCCCGGCGGCGGGACCGGGCCGCCGCCGCGCCGCCGCGCCGGTCGAGCAGGGACTGGTCGACCGAGGACAGGAACGGCGACGGCGAGCAGGCGGTGAGCTCACCCCGCAGCATCCGCTTGGCCGCCGTCAGCAGCATCAGCCGGGTCGTGGCCCGGGTCATGCCGACAAACAGCAGCCGCCGTTCCTCGGCATAGTCCACCTCGGCGCCGCGCCAGGGACGCAGCGGGAGCAGCCCGTCGTCGCAGCCGGCGATAAACACCACCGGGAACTCCAGGCCCTTGGCCGCGTGCAGGGTCAGCAGCGAGATCCGGTCGGCGCGGGGATCCCAGGCGTCGGCCTCCGCGCCGAGCGCGATCTCGTCCAGGAACCGGTCCTGGTCGGTACCGCACTGCGCCGCCAGCGGCCCGAGCAGGTCGGCGGCGTTCTTGACGGCGGCGAGCGCCTCGGCCCGCTGCGCCTCGTCCGTCCCGGGAGCGTCAGCCACTTCCGCGACCGCACGGCGCAGCGCCTCGCCCAGCCGCTTCGCGACGCGTCCGCCAGCCGGCGAGAGGGCATCCGGGTCCGATACGGGCGGGTCCGATACGGGCGGGTCCGATACGGGCGGGTCCGATACGGGCGGGTCCGATACGGGCGGGCCCGGGGCGAAGCGGGTCATCGCGGCCAGGATCTCCGGGACGCCGGGCAGCTCCGCCAGCCGGGAGTGCGTCCGCCGCTGGCAGGGGAACCCGCGCCGGCCTAGGGCCTCGCCGACCGCGGCGGCCTGGGCCGAGGTCCGGTACAGCACGGCGAAGTCGGCGAACGACAGCTCGTGCTCGGCCCGGTCCCGCCCGTCGACCGTGCGGGCATCGAAGGCATGGAAGGAGGCGCCGCCGAGCAGCTTCTCGATCTCCGCCGCGATCGTCTCGGCCTCTTCCCGCTCGTCGCCGACCGCGTGCACCGTGACCGGGCCGTCCGGGATGTCAGTGCGGGCTGCGATCAGCTCCCGCCCGGGTACCAGCGTGCCCGGCCGGATCAGCTGCATCGCGGCGCCCACGATGGTCGGCGCGGAACGGTAGCTGCGGGACAGCCGCACGGTGGCCACGGCCCCCTGGCCCGGTGCGCCGAAGTCGGCCGCGAACCGCAGGAAGTAGCCCACGTCGCCGCCGCGGAAGCCGTAGATCGCCTGGTCGGGGTCGCCGATCGCGCAGATCCGGGATCCAGGCGGTGCGAGCTGCCGGAGCATCAGGTACTGCTGCTCGTCCACGTCCTGGTACTCGTCAACAAACACGTCGGTCCAGCGCCGCTGGTAGGCGGCGGCCAGCGACGGGTCCGCGCCGAGCAGTTCCGCCGGCCAGGTGATCAGCTCGTCGACGTCGACCAGGCCGCGCTCGCGCAGCGCCGCGTCATAGCGCGCGGTGAGGCGGTCGAGTTCCGGGTCGGCCAGGTGTTCCGTTACCTCGCGGGCACCGTCCTCGGCCGGGTCGCCGCCTAGCGCGGAGACGGGACGGGCCGCGGTAGGAACCCGGATCCGTTTGGCGTCGGCGATGCGGGCACCGAGCGCGGCGGGGCTGCCGCCCGCGGACAGCGAGCGCAGTACTTCCAGGCGGGTTTTCTCGTCGGCGACCTTCAGGTCCGCGTCGAGGCCGAGGAACCGGGACTGCTCGCGCAGGATCAGCAGTCCGAGGCCGTGGAAGGTGGCGACGGTGATCCGGGCGGCCGTGTCCGCGCCGAGCAGCGCGGTCAGCCGCTCGTGCAGCTCACCCGCGGCGCGGCGGGTGAACGTGACCGCCAGGCACTGCTCGGGCGGCCGGCCGGCGCCGATCCGGTGCGCGATCGCGTGGGTGAGCACCCGGGTCTTGCCTGCCCCGGGTCCGGCCACCACCAGCAGCGGCCCGCCCTCGTGGGTGACGATCGCGTACTGCTCGGGATCGAGACCCGGGACCAAGCCGGGAGACCCGGCCGCGGCGGAGGCCGCGCCGCCGGGGGAGGACGCGGCTGCGCCTGCCGCCGGAGCGGCCGGTGCCGCGGCAGCCGCGGCCGGCTTACCGGCGCCCGCCTTACCGGCGCCTGGCTTACGCGGCGCCCTGGGCAGGTCGAACAGCGCGGCGCCGGCCAGCTCATCCGGGTCGAACAGCCGGATCGTGCCGTATACGCCGTCGTACCCGGCATCGCGGCGTACGTCACCGCGGCGCAGCCGGGTGATCGCCTCCGCCACGATTGACGGCGCGCCCGCGGCCAGGTCGTCCAGGGGAACGTCACCGAGGATGCCCAGCTCGGGCCCGAACCGCTCCACCAGGGCGCTGGCCTGCGCGGCGACCGCCTTGGACTTCGGGCCGAGGCCGGCGATCTCGCCCAGGATCTCCGGCAGCTGGACGAACGAGGCGAACCCGGCCGCACCATCGAGCCGGTAGCCCTCGGGCCGGTCGGCAAGCGCCTCGACCCGGTGCTGCACGCCGATCGTCGGCTTCCTGCCGCAGGCCGGGCACTTCCCGCCCGCGGCCCGGGTTTCCTCCGGGGTCATCCGGACGTCGCAGGCCCGGTGGCCGTCGAGGTGGTACTTGCCCTCCTCGGGGAAGAACTCGACCGTCCCGGCGAAGCCGTCTCCGGTTTTCAGGGCCTGGTAGATCCCGAAGTAGTCCGGTTCCGGCAGCTTGAACCTAGTCGCCTCCCGGCCCAGCATGGGCGGCGAGTGCGCGTCGGAGTTGGACACCAGGCGGTACCCGTCGAGGCTGGACACCCGCCAGTTCATCTCCGGGTCGGACGACAGTCCGGTCTCCAGGGCGAAGATATGCCCGGCCAGGTCGGCGTAGCAGTCCGCGACCCGGTCGAAGCCGGACTGCGACCCGAGCACCGCGAACCAGGGTGTCCAGGCGTGGGCCGGGATCAGGTAGCAGCCGTCGCCGCCGGACAGGGCGATCTCCAGCAGGTTGCGCGAGTCCAGCCCGAGGATGGGCCGGCCGTCGGAGGCGAGGTTCCCCACCCGGGCCAGGGCGCGGGTGATCTCGTCCACCGCGTCCAGCGACGGGGCGTAGAGCAGGTGGTGCACCTTGCGCGTCCGGTCGTCGCGCTTGTAGATGGTGGAGATCTCCGACGAGAGCATGAACCGGACCGGCGTGCGGCACGCGGGCGGCAGCGTGTCGTGCACCGCCCGTTCCAGGTCCGGTCGCAGCCGGAACAGCCCGGGCGCGTCCGGCACCAGCTTCGCGCCGAGTTCCTCCCGCCACACCGGATGGGTGAAGTCCCCCGTGCCGACCACGCCGATGCCCTTGCGCCCGGCCCACCAGGCGAGGTGCTCCAGATCGCAGTCGCGGCTGCAGGCCCGGGAGAACTTAGAGTGAATGTGGAGGTCCGCGTAGAAACGCACGGCTCATTATCAGCCCAGACTCCCGCTGCCCGTCCCGTGTTCAGGTCAAGGCCGGAGATAACCCGAGGCGGCCCGCAGTCCCGTTGTGCTAAATTCAGTTCCGCTGTGCACTGCTGCCATCCGAGGAGGTGAGACCCATCAACACTGTTACCGGTCGGGCCTCCCTCCCGCGCACGGCCTAGGGAGCGCCCGCAAAAGGCATCCTGAAAGGCCGTACCGCTATGCGCTTTATCTCTGAGACGTCGTCCGACGGCGTCCGTGAACAGCTCTTTTCCCTCGGCGAAGTCACCGGCGTGCTGTGGACACCGGACGGCGCCGTCGGCGCCCGCCCGCTGATCATGCTCGGGCACGGCGGCGGCCAGCACAAAAAGGCTCCCGGCATGACCGGCCGGGCTCGGCGGCTGGTCACCGAGTGCGGTTTCGCCGCGGTGGCGGTCGACGCGCCCAACCACGGCGGCCGGCCCGAGAACGAGGAGCTCAACCGGATCTCCGAGCAGAACGAGGCGCGCGCCGCCGCCGGGGAAGACCGGTACCCGCTGATCGCCGCGTTCCAGCAGCTCGCGGCCCGCCAGACGGTCCCGGAGTGGCAGGCGGTGCTGGACGCGGTCCAGCAGGCCGGCCACGTCGGCGACGGCCCGGTCGGCTACTTCGGCGTATCGCTCGGCTGCGGGCTCGGCATCCCGTTCGTCGCCGCCGAACCCCGGGTCCGGGCGGCGGTGCTCGGCCTGGGCGGCGGACCGACCCTGACCGGTCTGGCCGCGCGGATCACCGTCCCGGTGGAGTTCTGCGTCCAGTGGGACGACGAGTCCATACCGCGGGCGCAGAGCCTGGAGTTGTTCGACGCCTTCGCCTCGGCCGAGAAGACCCTGCACGTCAACCCGGGCAAACACAGTGAGCTGCCGCGGTTCGAGGTGGACAGCATGGTGCGGTTCTTCGCCCGGCACCTGCGCTGACGGAACCGTCCCGTCCGGCCGCATCCGGCGGCCGGACGGGGCCGCTGCTCAGCCGACGTCCACCACGGCCAGGGAAGCGGGCGGCAGCGTGACCGTACCCGCGGTGACCGAGATGCCCGGCTCACTGCCGAGCAGGACCGTGCCGGGCGCGGCGGCCAGCGGCAGCCCGGCGGTCTCGTCGCCCAGGTTGACCGCGATCCGCAGCGTCCCCCGGTGTACCACGAGCCAGCGGGCGTCCTCGTCGTAGTCGACCCGGACCTGGTCCAGCCGCGGGTCGGTCAGCTCGGGCCGCGACCGGCGCAGCTCCAGCAGCGCCCGGTACCAGCTCAGCAGCGACTGGTAGGGCTCGCGCTCGGGCTGGGCCCAGTCGAGTTTGGAGCGCAGGAAGGTCTCCTTGTCCTGCGGGTCGGGCACGTCTTCGGCGTCCCAGCCGTGCGCGCCGAACTCCGAGCGGCGGCCGCTACTGACCGCCTCGGCGAAGAACGGGTCGGTGTGATCGGTGAAGTACTGCCAGGGCGTGTCGGCCCCCCACTCCTCCCCCATGAACAGCATCGGGGTGAACGGCGCGGTCAGGACCAGGCCCGCGGCGATGCGCAGCCGCCCGCCGGCGTGCGGCTGCCCGGCCAGCGTGGCCGGGAGCCGGTCGCCGGTCGCCCGGTTGCCGACCTGATCGTGGTCCTGGTCGAAGACGACGAAGCGGTACCCCGGGGTGCTCAGCGTGTCCACCGGCCGGCCGTGGGTCCGCTCCCGGGACGACGACCATGTTCCGTCGTGGAAGAACGCCCCGGTCAGCACCTTGACCAGGCCGGCCAGGGCGCCGAAGTCGCCGTAGTAGCCCTGCCGCTCCCCGGTCACCAGCGCGTGCACCGAGTGGTGGAAGTCGTCGTCCCACTGGGCGGACAGGCCGTACCCGCCGGCCTGGCGCGACGTGACCAGCCGGGGGTTGTTCTGGTCGGACTCGGCCACCAGGACGATCGACCGGCCGGAGGCGGTGGCCAGCCCGTCGGCGGCGATCGCCAGCTCCTCCAGGATGTGCACCGCGCGGTGATCCTGGAGCGCGTGCACCGCGTCCAGCCGCAGCCCGTCGAGGTGGTAGTCCCGCAGCCACATCATCGCGTTGTCCACGATGAAGGCCCGCACGTCGTCGGAGCCGGGCTGGTCCAGGTTGACCGCCGGCCCCCACGGGGTCGAGTAGACGTCGGTAAAGTACGGCCCGAACGAGGCGAGCTTGTTGCCCGGGCCGACGTGGTTGTAGACCACGTCGAGGAACACGGCCAGCCCGCGGCCGTGGCAGGCGTCGGTGAACCGCTTCAGCGCGTCCGGGCCGCCGTACGGCTCGTGCACGGCGTACAGGCCGATGCCGTCGTAGCCCCAGCCCTGCTCGCCGGGGAAGGCGGCCAGCGGCATCAGCTCCACCACGGTGACGCCCAGCGTCACCAGGTAGTCCAGCCGCGCCGCGGCCGCGTCCAGCGTCCCCTCCGCGGTGAACGTGCCCACGTGCAGCTCGTAGATGACCGCGCCGCCGAGCGGCACTCCCCGCCAGCCGCGGTCCGTCCAGGTGAAGGCGGCCTGGTCGTAGGTCTGGCTGGGCTCCTGGGGGCCGTCCGGCTGCCGCGGCGAGCGCGGGTCAGCCAGCGGCTCCCCGCCGTCCAGCCGGAACGCGTAGCGGGTTCCCGCCGGGGCGGCCGCCTCCGCCGTCCACCAGCCGGGCCGTCCGGCGGCCGCGGCCAGCGGAACCAGCTGGCCCGCGACCTCGGCGTCGACCCGGTCCGCCCCCGGTGCCCACACGCTGAATACGGTCACGAGCCCTCCGGGACAAGAAGCGCGACGGGCAGCCGGCCCGTCAGTTCGGTGAGCGGGATCTGGTGGCCCCGGTGCACGGTGCCGGTCAGCACGTCGGTCCAGGCCGCACTGGTCAGCGGCTGCCGGGGCAGGGGCAGTACCGTGTCCTGCCAGCCGCCGCGGCCGCGCAGGCCGCGCGGCAGCCGGGTAACCACCGTGACCGCCTGGCCGCCACGGCGGAAGGCGGTCGCGTGGGCGGCCGCGGGCCCGGACGCCGTCAGCGGTTCGTAGTTCCCGCTGAACCATTCCCGGCGGCGGCCGCGCAGCCGCAGCGCCTGCGCCGTGACCAGCAGCTTCGCTGATTCGGGGGAGCCCGGGGCACCGTCATCCAGGGCGGTCAGCAGCGAACGGGCCCGGGCGAAGTCCACCGGGCGCCGGTTATCCGGGTCGACCAGGGACAGCCCGGCCAGCTCGCACCCCTGGTAGATGTCGGGTACGCCGGTCATGGTGAGCTGTACCAGCTTGGCGCCGAGCGAGTTGACCGCCGCGTCCCCGGCGATGCCCGCCGCGAACGCGGCGAGAGACCTCGACAGTTCGGGGTCGTCCAGCGCGCCGGCCGCCAGGCCGAGCACCGCCGCCTCGTACTCCTGGTCGGGGTCGGTCCACGAGGTGCGCTCTTTCGCCTCGCGGATCGCCTTGGTCAGGTACTGGGCCAGCCGTTCGCCGCTGATCGGCCAGGCCCCGGCCAGGGTCTGCCATACCAGGTACTCGGTATCCGGGTCCACCGCGGCCGCCTTGGCCCCGGAGACGCCGAGCGTTACCGCCCGCTCGTGCCATTCGGCTACTTGTTCCCCCCACTCGCGCGGCATCTCGGCCAGCACCGCCAGCCGGGCCCGGACGTCCTCCTGCCGCTTGGTGTCGTGGGTGGACAGCGTGGTCATGGTGGCCGGCCAGTCGGCGGAAAGCCGCCGGGCGGTCGCGTGGAACTCGTCGGGTTCGACGCCGAACCGGTCGGGTTCGCAGCCGACCTCGTTAAGCGCGACCAGCCGCGGCCAGCGGTAACAGGCGGTGTCCTCCACTCCCTTGGCCAGCACCGGTCCCGTCGTCTGCTGGAACCGGACCGCGAGCTCGCCGGCCGGCCCGGCCGCCGCGTCCGCCGGGACCTGGGTACCGAGCACGGTGTTACCGAGCACGGTAGCGGCCAGGTCGGCGGCGAGGCCGTGCAGCCGCAGCGGGAGCCGCCGCTCGGCGGCGCCGACCGCCTCGCTGACTGCCGTCTGCGCGGCCGCGGACGGCGCCTCGCCCGGGTGCACGTAGGCGCGGTAGACCTCGAACGCGGCCAGGACCTCGGTCAGCACCGTACGGGCGTCGGCTGGCTCGGTCCCCGGCACCGCCTCCACGAGCAGCCGGGCCAGCCGGGTGACCTCGGCCGCGAGCGAGCCCGCGGCGATCTCCCGCTTGGCCGGAGCGGCCACGTCGGCGAAACTGGGGGCCGGGTCGCCGTCCCCGGCGGACTGGCAGAACCGGGCGTACTCGGCGGTGAGCGCGTCGCCGCCCGCCGGGTCGAGGAACAGGCCGTCCACCACCCGCAGCGCGTCGTACCCGGTCGTGCCGGCACAGGCCCAGTCGGACGGCAGCGTCTCGTCCGGCCCGAGGATCTTCTCCGCCACTACCCAGGCGCCCCCGGTGGCCGCGGCGAGCCGGCTCAGGTAGCCGCGCGGGTCCGCCAGTCCGTCCGGGTGGTCGACCCGCAGCCCGTCGACCAGGCCCTCGGTCACCAGCCGGGCGATGACCGCGTGGGTGGCGTCGAATACGTCCGGGTCTTCGACCCGGATGCCGATGAGCGTGGCGACGTCGAAGAACCGCCGCCAGTTGAGCTCGGTGGCGGCGTCGCGCCAGTCGCTCAGCCGGTAGTGCTGCGCGTCGAGCAGGCGGCGCAAAGGCAGCTCCGCGGTCCCGGGCGCCAGGGGCAGCACGTGGTCGAAGTAGCGCAGCGCCGGCTCGCCGTCCGGGCCGCCGTCCGCCTCGACCCGCAGGTCACCCAGGACGGACTCCGGCGGGCCGCCGAGGACCGGCAGCAGCATCCGGTCGTCCTGCACCGCCCAGTCGACGTCGAACCAGTGCGCGTAGCGCGACTGGCGGCCGTCCCGCAGGACCGACCAGAGCTGCCGGTTCAGGCTGGTGTCGGACGGCACCGCCATGTGGTTGGGCACGATGTCGAGGATGATCCCGACGCCGTGGTCGCGCAGCCGCGCGGCCAGTGCCCGGAACCCGTCTTCGCCGCCGAGTTCGGGGCGGATCCGCGCATGGTCGGTGACGTCGTACCCGTGCTGCGATCCGGGGACCGCGTCGAGCACGGGCGACAGGTACGCGTGGGTAACGCCGAGGCCGGCGAGGTAGGCGGCGGTCCCGGCGGCCGCGGCGAACCCGAATTCTGGTGTCAGCTGGAGCCGGTAAGTCGAGCCGGGCACGCCGGATGCGCTGGCCACCGTCACATTCCCCCCGTGGATAGCTTCTTGCCTAAGGTGATGACTGCCCAGAAGCAGGCGCCGTAGTCCGAATCATTTCATCCCGTCTTTATCGCGGGCACCCGCCCGGGGCGGCCGCGGCAACGAAAGGGCCCGGCTTACTCACCTGCCGCCCCGTGAGATTACGACGCCGTGTAGTCTCGTTTGCGGGCCCGGTCCACGCGCGGGCCGGAAGGTGGTTTAGTCCCAGGTGAGCGCGGTTAACGTCCGTCAGCCAGTTAGCGCTGCCGCCGACGGCCAACGGCCGCTGGCCGGTGCGCGCGCCACGGTCGGCGCGTACGTCGCCCTGTGCAAACCCCGGATCGTGGAACTGCTGCTGATCACCGCGGTCCCCACGCTCTTCCTGGCCTATCATGGGCTGCCCTCGCTGCTGGTCACGGTGGTAGTCGTGGTCGGCGGCGCTCTCGCCGCGGGCAGCGCCAACGCGCTCAACTGCTTCATCGACCGCGACATCGACGAGATCATGCGCCGGACGAGCAGCCGGCCGCTGGTCCGGCACACCGTCTCGCCGCGGGCGGCGCTGATCTTCGGGCTGGCGCTGGCGGTGGTCTCGGTGACCCTGTTCGCGGTCACCACCAACCTGCTCGCAGCGGCCCTCACGCTGGGCGCGATCGTCTACTACGTAGTGATCTACACCATGCTGCTCAAGCGGCACACCTCGCAGTCGACGCTGTGGGGCGGGGCGTGCGGCGCGGCGCCGGTGGTGATCGCCTGGGCGGCGGCTACCGGGTCGCTGTCCTGGCCCGCCTGGCTGCTGTTCGGCGTGGTCTTCTTCTGGCAGCCGCCGCACTTCTGGGCCCTGGCGATCAAGTACCGCGACGACTACCGCGCCGCGGGCATCCCGATGCTCCCGGTGGTCGCTTCCGTGCGCCGGGTGCTGGCGGAGTCGGTGGTGTACAGCTGGCTGATGGTGGCGGTCTCCCTCGCGGTCTGGCCCTGGGCGGGACCGGTCTACGGCACGGTCGCCGCGGTGGCCGGGGCGGTGTTCCTGTACGAGGTGCACCGGCTGCTGTGGCAGTCCCGCCGGGCCGGCGCCGCCGGGGCGGTGGCCGGCGAACCGGGCGCTGACGCGCTTCCCACGATGCGCCTGTTCCACCTGTCGATCCTGTACCTCACGCTGGTGTTCGCGGGCGTGGCGGCGGGCGCCTTCATCCGCTAGCCGCCCGGCCGCCATCCGCCCGGCCGCCGCGCATCCGTTACCCTCGCAGCGTGATCCTGATCGTCGCCGGGGTATCCGGCTGCGGCAAGTCGACCGTCGGCGCGCTGCTCGCCGGAACGCTCCACTGGCGGTTCGCCGACGCCGACGGCTTCCACTCGGAAGCGAACGTCGCCAAGATGCGGGCGGGCATTCCGCTGACCGATGCCGACCGCGGGCCGTGGCTGGACACGATCGGCCGCTGGATGGACGAGCTGACCGCGGCCGGGCAGTCCGGAGTGGTGACCTGCTCCGCGCTCAGGCGCTCCTACCGGGACCGGCTGCTCGCCGGGCGGCCGGACGCGACCGTGATCTTGCTGCTAGTGGACCGGGAAGAACTGCACCGGCGGCTGGTGACCCGGCACAATCACTTCTTCCCCGACAAGCTGCTCGACAGCCAGCTGGACGCCCTCGAGCTGCCCGCGCCGGAC
>DASWUW010001111.1:0-5059 GCA_036406335.1 Trebonia sp. | reverse complement strand
GTCGGGCGAGACGGCGCCAAGCTCGCCGATCTGCCTCCCGGAGCACGGATCGGCACCGGCTCGCCGCGCCGCGCGGCGCAGATCGCGGTGCTCCGGGCGGACGTCGCCTGCGTGCCCATCCGGGGAAATGCCAACACCCGGCTGGCGAAGGTGCGCGACGGCGAGCTCGACGCGGTCGTGCTGGCCTACGCCGGGCTGGCCCGGATCGGTCAGACCCGTCTGGTGAGCGAGATCTTCGAGCCCGACGACATGGTTCCCGCGCCCGGTCAGGGGGCCCTCGCGGTCGAGTGCCGGGCCGATGACCCGGCGCTGACCGGGCTGCTGGCCGCGGTTGACCATCCGGACACCCGCTCCGCCGTGACCGCGGAGCGCTGCCTGCTCGGTGCGCTGGAGGCCGGGTGCAGCGCACCGGTCGGGGCCTACGCGTTCCACGCGCCGGGCACGGGCCGGCTGCAGCTCGAGGGCATCGTCCTCGGCGCGCCGCCGGCGAGTTTCACGTCCGGCCCGCCGGACTCGGGCATAGTCGGCGGCAGAATGGTGATACGGGAACGCGGCGAGGCGGCGGCGGCAGACGCGGCCCGTCTTGGACGCGAGGTGGCGGCACGAATGCTGGCGCTAGGCGCCGCGGGCCTGGTGCGCGCGGAAAAGACCAACGGGAATGATGCGCATGACTGAAATCGATGGCTGGGTCGCGTTCGTCGGCGCCGGCCCCGGGGACGACGGGCTGCTGACCTTGCGCGGCGCCCGGCTGCTCGGTGAGGCGGACCTGCTAGTGGCCGAGACCGACCTAGCGGACCAGGTCCGGCACCTGCTGCCGGCCGACGCCGCGGTGGCCGAGCCCGCGGACATCCCGGGCACGGGCCGCCTCCTGACCCAGGCGGCGAAAGACGGCCGGTTCGCGGTCCGGCTGCTAGCGGGTGACCCGCTGCTGTCCGGGGCGATGGCCGAAGTACAGGCCTGTGCCAAGGCGCAGGTGCGGTTTGAGATCGTCCCGGGCGTGCCCGCGGCGACCGGCGTCCCCGCGTACGCCGGCATCGCGCTGCCTTCCGACGGCTCGGGCGAGCTCCGGGTCGTCCACGCCAACGAGGTCAGCCGGGTCGGGTACACGGCCGGCACGCTGGTAGTGCTCGGGGCGGAGACCGCGCCGGCTGATCTCGGCAAGATGCTGATCGCGGCCGGCTGGCCCGACGCGACGCCCTTCGCGATCACCTGGGACGGGACGACCACTGACCAGCAGACGGTCGTCACCACGCTGGGGCGGATCGGGCCCGATCTCAAAGCCGCCGGGGTAACTGTAGCCACCACCCGCGGCGGTGCGGTCGCCGTGGTCGGCGGCGCGGCGGCGGCGAAAAGCAGAGTGTCCTGGTACGAGACCAAGCCGCTGTTCGGCTGGCGGGTGCTCGTGCCGCGCACCCGCGAGCAGGCGTCTGTCGTCTCTGAGCGGCTGCGTGAGTACGGGGCGGTACCCGAGGAGGTGCCGACGATCGCGGTCGAGCCGCCGCGCACCCCGCAGCAGATGGAGCGCGCGGTCAAGGGCCTGGTCACCGGCCGCTACCAGTGGGTGGCGTTCACCTCAACCAACGCGGTCAAGGCGGTCCGGGAGAAGCTCGAGGAGTACGGCCTGGACGCGCGCGCCTTCGCCGGCGTCAAGGTGGCGGCGGTAGGCGAGGCGACCACCGCCGCGCTGCTCGACTTTGGCATCCGGGCCGACCTGGTGCCCGAGGGCCAGCAGTCGGCGGAGGGGCTGGCCGACGCGTGGCCGCCCTACGACGACCTGCTCGACCCGATCAACCGGGTCCTGCTGCCCCGGGCCGACATCGCGACGGAGACCCTGCTCGCCCGGCTGACCGAGCTGGGCTGGGAAACGGAGGACGTGACCGCCTACCGGACGGTGCGCGCCGCGCCGCCGCCCGCCCCGATCAGGGAGGCAATCAAGGGCGGCGGGTTCGACGCGGTCCTTTTCACCTCCTCGTCCACGGTGCGGAACCTGGTCGGCATCGCGGGCAAGCCGCACGCGGTCACCGTCATCGGGGTGATCGGCCCGCAGACGGCCAAGACCGCGGCCGAGTTCGGGCTGCGGGTCGACGTGTCGGCCACCCAGCCGTCGGTAACCGCCCTGGTCGATGCGCTGGCGGAGTTTGGTGCGGCCCAGCGGGACGCGGCCCTGGCGGCCGGCGAGCCGCTGCGCCGGCCAAGCGAGCGCCGTCGCGGCGGCCGACGGCGGCTACGTTAACTGCGACCGGGACTGGAGAAGGCCATGAGCGCTGGTTTTCCTGAGGTCAGGATGCGTCGGCTGCGCGGCACGAAGGCGCTGCGGGCCATGGTGTCGGAGACGGCACTGCGGCCCGCCGAGCTCGTGCTGCCCGTGTTCATCAAGGAAGGCCTGGCCGAGCCGCAGCCGATCAGCTCGATGCCCGGCGTCCGGCAGCACACCCGGGACAGCCTGCGCAAGGCAGCGGCCGAGGCGGCCGGGGCGGGCGTCGGCGGCATCATCGTCTTCGGCGTGCCCGCGGCCAAGGACGACCGGGGCAGCGCGGCCGACGCCGCCGACGGCATCTCCCAGGTTGCCCTGGCTGACATCCGGGCCGAGGTGGGCGACGACCTGGTGATCATGGCGGACTCGTGCCTGTGCGAGTACACCGATCACGGGCACTGCGGCATCGTTACCCCCGCGGGCAGCGTGGACAACGACTCCACGCTAGACCGCTACGCGTCCGTGGCCGTCGCTCAGGCGCGGGCCGGCGCCCATGTCATCGCGCCCAGCGGAATGATGGACGGCCAGGTCGGAGTGATCAGGAGGGCACTGGACGGAGCCGGCTTCCCCGGTATCCCGGTCTGCGCTTACTCGGCCAAGTACGCCTCGGCCTTCTACGGCCCGTTCCGCGAGGCGGCCGAGGGCGCCCCGAAATTCGGTGACCGGGCCACTCACCAGCAGAACCCGGCGAATGCGCTCGAGGCGCTGCGGGAAGTGGAACTGGACCTGGCCGAGGGCGCGGACATGGTCATGGTCAAGCCCGCGCTGAGCTACCTCGACGTGATCCGCCGGATCGCCGACACGGCGCCTGTCCCCGTGGCGGCCTACCAGGTCAGCGGCGAGTACGCGATGATCGAGGCGGCCGCGGCTAACGGCTGGGTGGACCGCGACAAGGCGATCACGGAGACGCTCACCGCGATCCGCCGGGCCGGCGCGAGCGTGATCCTGACCTACTGGGCCACCGAGGTGGCCCAGCGCCTGGGCTGACGGGCCCGGCCAACCGGCCCCGCCGCGGCGCCCGGTCAAGGTAGCATTTCGGTAATCCCCTTTACCAGGCCGGCGGACGCTTTGGCGTACCCGGTTCCGACGGGATCGCGGCGACCACGAGAGACGGCGGCCTGATGGTAACGATGATGCGGCGCCGGAGCCGCCGCTGGGCGGCCCAGCGGCCGTCGGCCCGGGGGACGACGGCACTGCAGTACGCCGAACTTGGCTGGCCGGTGTGCCCGGGAGCCCACCCCAGCGGCGGGCTCGACGGGATCGGGCTGCTTGAGCCGGGGCGAGCGTGCTCCTGCGACCGGGTTGGCTGCCCGTCACCGGGCGCGCACCCGGTATCGCCAACCTGGCAGATGCAGGCGACCGTGGACCGCGCGGTCATCGGGCAGTGGTGGGAAACCCGTCCGGAGGCGAATGTAATTCTTGCCACCGGGCGGGTTTTTGACGTGCTGGACGTGCCCGCGGGTACCGGGGCAGTCGCGCTGGCCCGGATGGCGGCGGAGGGCCTGGGGACCGGGCCGGTCGCCCTGGCGTCGTCCTCGCCGTCAGCCGGCCTGCCCGACGGCGAGCGGATGCACTTCTACGTGCTGACCCGGGGTGCGCCCGCCGACGAGGACGAGTGGTGGTCCTGCGGCCTGGACGCGTCACCAGACCCGTCCGCGCCGGGCGAGACGCTGCGCTGGCACTGCCGGGACAGCTACGTGCTCGCCCCGCCGTCCCGGTTCGGCACCGGCCAGGACGTACGCTGGGTCCGCGAGCCGGCCGGGCGCCCGCTGCCTGACGGGCTGCGCCTGCTCGAGTACCTGGTCGACGCCTGCGAGGAAGAAGGCTGATCCGTGACCGGCGAGTTCCCCGTCATCAAGCACAGCACCGAGCTGTTCGCCCGTGCCCTCGCGGTCACCCCGGGCGGGGTGAACTCGCCGGTGCGCGCGTTCGGGCCGGTCGGCGGGGAGCCAAGGTTCATCGCCCGGGGTGAGGGACCCTACCTGTTCGACGTGGACGGGAACCGGTACGTGGACCTCGTGTGCTCATGGGGCCCGATGATCCTCGGTCACGCCCACCCGGCCGTGGTCACCGCGGTCGCCGACGCGCTTACCCGCGGCACGTCGTTCGGCGCGGCGACGCCGGGCGAGGTCGAACTGGCCGCCGAGATCATCGCGCGGGCCCCGGTCGAGCAGGTCCGGCTGGTCAACTCGGGGACCGAGGCGACGATGTCCGCGCTCCGCCTGGCCCGCGGTTACACCGGCCGGTCAGTCGTGGTGAAGTTCGCCGGCTGCTATCACGGGCACGTGGACGCGCTGCTCGTCGCGGCCGGGTCCGGTGTGGCCACGCTCGGCCTGCCGGACACGCCCGGCGTGACCGGCGCGTCCGCCGCCGACACGGTCGTGCTCCCGTACAACGACGCGGCCGCCGTCACCGAGCTGTTCGCGGCCCGCGGCGACCAGATCGCCTGCGTGATCACCGAGGCCTGCCCGGCCAATATGGGCGTGGTGCCGCCCGCGGCCGGGTTCAACCAGCTGCTCCGCGTCCTCTGCGACGCCTCCGGCGCGCTGCTCATCATGGACGAGGTACTGACCGGATTCCGGGTCACCGGCGAGGGCTGGTACGGGCTCGACCGCGTACCCGGCGACCTGGTGACGTTTGGCAAGGTGATGGGCGGCGGCCTGCCCTGTGCCGCGTTCGGCGGGCGGGCCGAGATCATGTCCCGGCTGGCCCCGGTCGGCCCGGTCTACCAGGCCGGGACGCTGTCGGGCAACCCGCTGGCCACGGCGGCGGGCCTGGCCACGCTGCGCGCCTGCACCCCCGAGG
>DASWUW010001110.1:0-2855 GCA_036406335.1 Trebonia sp. | reverse complement strand
CGCAGTGTCGGGGTCTGGCCCCCAGCGATCAGCAGGTGGTTGGGGGTGGAGTTCGTCCCGAATCCGGCGCAGTGGTTTTCCAGGAACACCCCGGAGGCGCCAAGCCAGGCGTAGAACGGCAGCACGGCGGCGGTGTCGAACTGCACGTGCGCACCGGTGATCGCGTGGGTCAGCCAGCGGTAGTAGGCGTGCCGGTCGTGCGGCTGGTCGCCGGCCGGCGGATTTACCGCGACCGGCCATCCGGTCGCGATGTTGGCGCCGTATGCCGCCATCGAGCGGAAGTAGCTGTCGGTGGTGTGGTTCTCCTGAACGAAGATCACCACGTTGGAGATCGGGTTAGCCGGCGTGGTCAACGGAATCAGTACCACCTTCATCGAGGGGATAGCTGGCCGCCGGACCCGTTCCGCCACAGCCCGGTCGTCGCGAGGCTATCCCGCGCACGGGCCTGATCGCGCAAGAAACGCCAAGCTTGGGCGGGCTAAGCCGGCTAGGCGCCATCATCAGTAGGCGCACCCTGATCGCGGCCGGGCGAACTAATCACGCAGCTCATACTTGGCGTTCCGTGCGGCGTGCCTTAACCGCAGCACGTCTTCTGGGTACACCTCACCGGGCGCCACGCCGAGGGGTGCCGGGACCGGGTCCCCGGGCCCGGCTGCGGGCGGGCGGAGCACCATGTTCCCGGCGGCCTGCTCCGTTGCCGGGCGCATGATGGCTGCGGCCGGCGCCCGCGGGTCGTCCGGGATGAGGCTGCCGGGTCTGTCCTGCTCGACGGTGAGCACGATGCCGCCGCCGGAGACGGTTCCCGCCTCCAGCCAGAGCCGAGGGTCCGGCGGCGCCGCGGGGCCGGTAACGAGCCGGACCGTGACGACCGCGCCGGCGAAGGTGCCCGCCACCGGGATCACCGAGCCGCTGGCGGTGACCCGGGCCTCCGGGCGGCCGTCGACCGAGACGAGCGCGACCGCCTCGCCGTGCACCAGGACCGCGACCTGCCCGGTGTACGTCACCCCGGCGCAGGCCCACGCGGGACGCCCCCCGCGCTGCGCGGCAGCGCGCGTTGCGCCCAGGACGAGGGCGGCGCCGTCACCGCCCGCGCCGGCGACCGCGGCCAGCGCGGTCAGCAGCGGGTCGGGCCCCGGGTCGGTGCCGTCGGTCAGCGCGACCAGGTGACCGCGCCGCGCGACGAGGCCCAGGCCGGCCAGCGGGACGCATCCAGTGATGTTCACGAGGCTCACTTTAGGTGAAGAAGGCGGACCGGGCCGAGGCGACGCCGGGGGTGGAGAACCGGAGGACCGCTTCGGCGTGACGGGTCCGTGCCCCGCAGTTCCCCCCGGAGGCTACTGCAGCCCCCTGTTCGCGGGCCGCGCTGGCCGAACTGGCTCCGAGGTACGCTGAACCGGCGATGAGTTTCGCCGGGGTGCCCGGTCTGTCATGGCAGGTACCGGATCTCTCGACCCTCGCAGGAGAGCGTCATGACCGCTGCGCCCAGGAGACAAGCGTGAAGCTTCTTCTCACGTCCGGCGGCGTCACGAACACGAGCATCCTCGATGCACTGGCCAGCCTGCTGGGCAAGCCGATCGCCGACTCCGGCGCCCTCTGCATTCCTACCGCGGAGTGGGGCCACCCCATGTGCACGCCGGCCTCGGCCTGGCGCTTCATCGCCGGCCGTTCGCCGTCACCCATGTGCGACCTGGGCTGGAAGTCGGTGGGGGTTCTGGAGCTCACCGCGCTGCCCAGCATCGGCGAGGAGCGCTGGGTCCCCTGGGTCCGGGAGGCTGACGTCCTGCTGGTGGACGGCGGTGACGCGGCGTACCTGTGCCACTGGATGCGGCAGTCCGGGCTGGCCCACCTCCTGCCGTCACTGCAGGACACCGTCTGGGTGGGGGTGAGCGCCGGAAGCATGGTGATGACCCCGCGTATCGGCGGCGACTTCGTCCACTGGACGCCGCCCGCCGGAGGCGACAGCACCCTCGGCGTCGTCGACTTCTCGATCTTCCCGCACCTGGATGACATGCCGGGCAACACCATGGCTGCGGCCGAGAAATGGGCGGCCGAGATCGCGGGCCCGGCGTACGCGATGGACGACCAGACAGCCGTCAAGGTGAGTGACGGCACCGTCGAGGTCATCTCCGAGGGGCACTGGAAGTTGTTCCCCGGGTAGCCGCGGCCAGCAGCAACCGGCGCGGCGTCCAAGCGGGGTACGCGAACGGGGCAGCTGAAGTTCGCAGCAGGATCAGGTCCTGAGCTGGCTGGCCACCCGGCCGGCATTGTGGCGCTAGGCTCGGGTCATGAGCAATGCTGATGCGATCATCGCCGCCCTGCGCAGCGGCAACGACAGCCTCGCCGGGCTTGTCTCCAGTTACTCAGACGAGCAGCTCGCCGGGCCGACCGGTGCCGATGAGTGGGACGTCTCCCAGGTCCTGTCACACCTCGGCAGCGGGGCCGAGATCGCCCAGGCCGGCCTTCAGGCTGCCCTGGACGGCAAGCCGAACCCCGGCATGGAGTTCAATAAAACCGTCTGGGCCCGCTACGACGGGGCCGGCCGCCGTGAGCGGCTCACCTGGTTCCTGGCCGCCAACAAGGAAGCGACGCAGTCTTACGAGTCGCTGAGCGAGCAGACCCGGGACAGCCTCAAGGTCGACATGGGGTTCCTGCCCGCCCCGGTGGACGTGGCGGCCGCGGCCTCGTTCCGGCTCGGCGAGCTCGCCCTGCACTCGTGGGATGTCCGCGCCGGCACCGACCCGGCCGCGACCCTCGCCCCGGAGGCGACGCCGCACCTGCTTCCTCAGATGGGCATGATGGCAGGCTTCCTCGGCAAGCCTGACGCCCTGGCGGGCAGGACAGCCGTCGTCGCGGTG
>DASWUW010001109.1:0-3384 GCA_036406335.1 Trebonia sp. | reverse complement strand
CGGGAAATTCGGTTTGGTCGCCATCACCTCGCCGAACAGGTCGAGTTCACCCGGGCCGTGCAGGCTGGCGTTCGGCAGCGTCGCGCCAACCTGAGCCGTCTGCCCGGCGGCCGACACGGTCTGCAGCGGCGCGACCCGCAGCGCCAGCCAGACGGCCCCGGCGGCGACGACGGCAAAGGTGACGGCGTAGAACGCCGCTGTTCGGGTCCAGCGGAAAAATCGCGAAATGGTGCGGGTCCTTCCCTTAGCTCCGGGTCGGCTACGTACCCGGCGGGCTGGCGTCCTACTCGTCCGGGTAGCGGCACAGCTACCTGAGGCGACCCGGACGACGGCACGCGAGCGCACCGTGCCTAGCATTTGTTAGCAATGGAAACTTCTGCCGCTCTGGCCGCCCGGTCCCGGCGGCGGATCGGGATGCTGGCCCTGCTTGGCGCGCTGTCCTCGTTCGGGCCGCTTTCGATGGACATGTACCTGCCGTCGACCCCGACGATCGCGGCGAACCTGCATGCCTCGCAAACGGCCGTGCAGCTCACCCTGTCCGGCTGCCTGGCCGGGCTGGCCGTCGGGCAGCTGGTCGCGGGGCCGGTCAGCGACGGGCTGGGGCGCAAGCGGCCGCTGCTGGCCGGCCTGGTCGCGTTTACCGTGCTGTCGGTGGCCTGCGCGGCCGCGCCCGACATCGGCGCGCTGATCGCCTTCCGGTTCCTGCAGGGCGTGGCGGGTGCGGGCGGCGTCGTGCTCTCGCTGGCCATCGTGCGCGACCTGTACACCGGGACCGAGCTGGCCCGCGTGCTCGGCTCGCTCATGCTGGTCTTCGGGCTGGCGCCGGTGCTGGCCCCGGTCATCGGCGGCCAGATCCTGCGCTTCACCGACTGGCGCGGGGTATTCGGCGTCCTCGCGGCGATCGGCCTGCTGCTGTTCCTGCTGGCCTGGTTCCTGCCGGAGACACTGCCGCCGCAGCGGCGCACGCCGTCGCGGCGGCACCAGCTCCGGGCCGACTCGCGCCTGCTGCTGCGCGACCGCCAGTACGTCGCCTACACGCTGGCGATCGCCCTCGGCAACGCGGCGCTGATCACCTACGTCTCCGCCCTGCCGTTCATCGTGGAGGACACGTACCACGAGTCGCCCCAGCTGTTCAGCCTGTTCTTCATGGTCAACTCGGTCGGCCTGGTGACGATGGCGCAGGTCGGCGCGCGGCTGGTCAAGCGGGTGCCGGCCACCCGCGTGGTCCTCGGCTCGCTGCTGGTCATGGCGGCCGGCAGCACCGTCTTCCTCGCCGTGGCGCTTACCGGGCACCCGCCGCTGGCGGCGCTGCTGGTCCCGCTCTTCTTCTTCATCGCCTGCTTCGGCAGCATGCGCCCCAATGCGACCGCGGTCGCGCTGACCAACCAGGGCGCCGTCGCCGGGACGGCGTCGGCCTGGGTCGGCGCGCTGCCGTTCCTGCTCGGTGCGTTCCTGTCCCCGCTGGCCGGCCTGGGCGGACAGGGCGCCGCGGCCACCGCGGGCATCATCCTCACGGTGCTGTGCGCGGGGGCGCTGCCGTGCGTGCTGCTGATCCCGGGCCGGGCACCTGGCAGTCGCCCAGAGTTAACCCGGCGGAAGCTCCTGCCGCCTGTCCGTCGCGGGCCTGCGGCTGGCAGGATATGGCAGCATGAGTGCCGATCAAGTCGATGCGCTGGTGATCTTCGGGGCAACCGGGGACCTGGCCAAGCTGGAAACGTTCCCCGCGCTGGTGGGCCTGGTCGAACGGGGCGTGCTCGACGTGCCCGTGATGGGCGTGGCCAAGAGCGGCTGGCGAGTCGAGCAGTTCCGCGACTACGCGGCCGCCTCGCTGAAGCTGAACGATATGGACCCCGGCTCGCCCGCCGCGGTGAAGATGCTCAGCCTGCTCAGGTATGTCGACGGGGACCTGGATGACCCGCAGACGTACCAGTGGATGAAGAACGAACTGGGCGACGCGGCCAAGCGGATCCTGTTCTACCTGGAGGTGCCGCCGTTCCTGTTCGGGCGGATCGCCGAGGGGATCGCCGGGGTCGGGCTCGCCGCCGACTCGCGGGTGATGGTGGAGAAGCCGTTCGGCAACGACGTGGCCTCCGCCCGGGCACTCAACGCCACCATCCACCAGTACTTCTCCGAGGACGCGGTCTACCGGGTCGACCACTGGCTCGGCCTGGACCCGGTCGACTCGCTGATGTTCGCCCGCTTCGCCAACTCGATCATCGAGCCGCTGCTCAACCGCAACTACGTGCAGTCGATCCAGATCACCATGGCCGAGGCGTTCGACGTCGCCGACCGGGGCAGCTTCTACGACAAGACCGGGGCGATCAAGGACGTCATCCAGAATCACATGCTGCAGGTCCTGGCCACCGTGCTGGCCGAGCCGCCGGCGGGTTCCGGGCTCGACTCCTGGATCTCGTCCAAGGCGCAGCTGATCGGCGCGCTGCAGCCGCTCACCCCGGCCGACGTGATCAAGGGGCAGTACGAGGGCTACCAGTCGGTCGCCGGGGTGGCCCCCGGGTCGAAGACCGAGACGTACGCGGCGGTGCGCCTGCACGCCGACACCTGGCGCTGGGCCGGGGTGCCCATCGTCATCCGGGCGGGCAAGTGCCTGCCGGTCACCGCGACCGAGGTCTACCTCGACTTCAAGCGCGCCCCGCACGACGCGTTCGGGCTGGGCCGCGTGCTGACCTCCAACGCGCTGCGGTTCCGGGTTTACCCGGAGACCCAGGCCGTGCTCACGCTGGTCGGCAAGAAGCCCGGGGCGGGCTGGGAGCCCGAGGTCCAGGACCTGACGTTCACCCAGCATCCCGGGGCCGACATGCGCGCCTACGACCGGCTGATCGGGGCCGCGCTGAACGGCGAGCGCTGGCTGTTCGCGCAGGAGGACGCGGTGGAGGCCTCCTGGCGGGTCGTCGACCCGGTGGTCGGGGACGTCGTGCCCGTCGTTCCCTACGCGCGGGGCTCGTGGGGACCTGACTCGTCCTCCCTGCTGCCCGCGGACGAGGCCTGGCACGACCCGGCCGAGTAGTTTGCCGTGTCTACCTGGATCTTCACCGACGCTGGGCCCGGCTCCGGACCCCGGGTCGCGGTCAAGGACCTGATCGACATGGCCGGGCTGCCGACCACCGCCGGCTCCCGTCCCGTCGCCGACCGCGCCCGGCCCGCCGAGCGCGACGCCGCCTGCCTGGCCGGCCTGCGGGCGGCGATCGGGGCCGGCCGGGCCCGGTTCGCGGGCAAGACCAACCTGCACGAGCTCGCCTACGGGATCAGCGGAGTCAACCCGGCCTTCGGCACCCCGGTCAACCCGCTCGACCCGCGCCGGGTGCCCGGCGGCTCCTCCAGCGGCTCGGGCACCGCGGTCGCGGCCGGCGAGGCCGACATCGCCTA
>DASWUW010001108.1:0-2205 GCA_036406335.1 Trebonia sp. | reverse complement strand
AAACGCTGGCGCAGCTCGTCATTGGTGTGCCGCTTGACCCCCCACCGCATCGACTGCTCAGTGTTAGGCGAGTTCTCGTCCGGCGGCCCGAACATCATCAGCGACGGCCACCAGGTACGGTCCACCGCATCCTGAACCATCTCCCGCTGCCCCGCAGTACCGCGCATCATCGTCAGCAGCAGCTCGTACCCCTGCCGCTGGTGAAACGACTCCTCCTTGCAGATCCGGACCATCGCCCGGCCGTAAGGACCGTAAGAGGAACGGCACAGCGGCACCTGGTTGCAGATCGCCGCCCCGTCCACCAGCCAGCCGATAACGCCCACGTCGGCGTAGCTCAGCGTGGGATAGTTGAAGATCGAGGAGTACTTCTGACGGGACGAGATGAGCTTCTCGGTCAGGTCGGCGCGGTCGGCGCCGAGCGTCTCGGCCGCGCTGTACAGGTACATGCCGTGCCCGGCCTCGTCCTGTACCTTGGCCAGCAGGATCGCCTTGCGGCGCAGGCTCGGAGCACGGGTAATCCAGTTGCCCTCCGGCTGCATGCCGATGATCTCCGAGTGCGCGTGCTGCGCGATCTGCCGGACCATCGTCGCCCGGTACGCCTCCGGCATCCAGTCCCGCGGCTCGATCCGGTTCATCCGGGCGATCGTCTCGTCGAAATGCACGGCCAGGTCCGGCTCGCTGGTGACGGTCATACGGCCCGCTCTCTAATCTTTACATACTGAACATTCAGTAATGTACTCTGCGGTGGAGGGAATGACCAGGCAGCAGCGCACAGCGACGGAAGGCAGCGCATGACGGCGGACACCGCCAGCAGAACGCAGCGCCGCCGCGGACGACCCGGAAACGACCTCGAAACCGTCCTGCGAGCAGCCGTCGAGGTATTCAACGAACGCGGCTACGACGGCGCCAGCATGGAAGACCTCTCCAAACGGCTCGGCGTCGCCAAATCCGCCATCTACCACCACGTCTCCGGAAAAGAAGAACTGCTGCGGCTGGCCCTCGACCGGGCCCTCGACGGATGGTCAGAAGCAGCCGAGCATGCCCGCGGCCTCGACGCCCCCGCCATCACCCGCCTCGAGGCACTCATCCGGGGCACCGTCGCAGTACTCGAACAGCAGCTGCCGTACGTCACCCTGCTCCTGCGCGTACGCGGCAACACCGGCACCGAGCGCGCCGCCCTGGCCCGCCGCCGGTCCTTCGACCGGCTCGTCGCCAGCCTCGTCGAAGAAGCCGAACGCGACGGCGACGTACGGCCCGACGTCGACCCCAAGGTCACCGCCCGGCTCCTGTTCGGAATGATCAACTCAAGCGTCGAGTGGTACCAGCCCGGCACCCGGCCCGCCGCGTCCGCGTCGCTGGCCGACGCCATCTGCGCCATCGCCTTCGACGGCCTGCGAATACGGAAGTAACTGCCGCCCGGGTTCCGTTCCGGGCTAACGCCTGGTGCCGGTTCTAGGACGCGCTGGCGCGGGCGGCGGCCAGGCGCCTGCCGGTAACCATCACGATCGTGATCGCTGCCAGGGCCAGGAAGACGACCAGCCCCCCGTAGGAGCGGGTAACGGCGGACAGCCCCCAAGACGAGATCAGCTCTCCCGCGATGAATGCCGGGATGGCGGCGCCCAGGTAGCTTCGGCCTCGTCGACACAATCGGCACCGTCCGTAGCCTCAGGCGGGAGGCACGGTAAACCGCCGGCGGGACACCCGCCCTCAATATCGACGGTGATCACATCACCATTCCGCGCGGCCTCTTGGTGAAGGCGCGAGCGTTGCCGGGCCGGTGGTGCTGGCGGTAGCCGGCCGGGCCGCCTCAGTTCCGCCTGCCCGCCGGCCTTGCTGCCGAGACTGGTTTTGACCGCGCCCGGGCTGACTGCGTTGAACGTCAGGCCCTCGCCCTCACGGCGGCGAGCCTGGGCGTAGGTGTACATCAAGGCCAGCAGTTTGGCGTCGGCGTAGGCCTGGATCTGCTTGTACTTACCCGGGTAGCTCCAGCCGGCGACCGGCTTGCCCCGCGACTCGATCAGGGCGGTCATGTTGACCACCCGCGAGGGCGCGGCGAAAACATCAGCGCCCTTGCGGAGCAGGTCGAGCAGCCCGTCGGTCAGTGCCGCCAGCGCGACGTGGTTGATGGCGATGGTCCGCTCGTACCCGTCGGCCGACAGCGCCTTGGTGGCGAACGCCGCTCCGGCGTTGTTGACCAGGCCGTTC
>DASWUW010001107.1:0-6432 GCA_036406335.1 Trebonia sp. | reverse complement strand
CATCGGCGCCGTCCGGGCCGTCGCGGCGCTGATCCAGCGGGAGCTGGGCGGGGCGGACATCGTGTTCGCCAACGCCGGGATCCAGGCGTTCAAGCCGATCCTGGAGATGGACGACCCGGACTGGCACGACCAGATCGACGTCAACCTCAACGGGACCGCGAACGTGCTCCGGGTGTTCGCGCCGCTGCTGGTGGAGCGGGGCGGCGGGCGCATCATCATCACCTCCTCGACCCAGGGCGAGCACGGGACGAAGTCCGGGGCCGCCTATTCGGCCTCCAAGTGGGGGCTCATCGGCCTGATGAAATCGGCCGCCCTGGAACTGGGCCGCTACGGCATCACCGTGAACGCGGTCATCCCCGGGCTCGTCGACACCGTCCTCACCCGGCACGAGGACCGCTACGCGCAGGCAATCAGCTCGTCCGGGCAGCAGCCCTCCGGCCAGCCCGAGCAGGACGAGGAAACCGCGAAGCAGGCTCTCACGGCCAAGAGCCCGCTCGGCGTGCCGTGGATCGACCCGGCGGACGTCGCGCCGGTCGTCGCGTTCCTCGCGTCCGACGAAGCGCGCATGGTGAGCGGTGCGTCGTTCGCGGTCACGGCGGGCGACAGCGCTAACATCACCGCGTGACCGGCAACCTGACGGCGGACTGGCTGGACCGGCTGCGCCCGGAACTGGCCGGCTACGCCCGCGTCGCCCTGGACAACGTCAACCGCGAGTTCCCCGCGCACCTCTCCAGCACGATGACCGCCCCGGGTGACTTCCCGTTCTGGCCCAGCGACCGGAACCCGGTTTTCTACGGCAGCCTCGACTGGCATTCCTGCGTGGAGATGTTCTGGCTGCTGGTGCGTCTGCTCAAGACCGCTCCGGACGACGTCCCGGCCGGGGAGATCCGGGATGCCCTCGACCAGCGGCTCACGCTCGAGGGCCTGCAGGCGGAGGCGGACTTCCTGGCCACCCCGGGCGGCGCGGCGACGGAGCGCCCGTACGGGTGGGGCTGGGGACTCGCGCTCGCCGCGGAACTGGAAACCTGGGACGACCCGGATGCCCGCCACTGGGCCGCCTGCTTCCGCCCGCTGTCCCGCACCCTGGCCGAGAACTTCCTGGGCTGGCTGCCCCGGGCCACGTACCCGCTGCGGACCGGGGTGCATACCAACGGGTCGTTCGGGCTATCGCGGGCGCTGCCCTATGCGGGCCTGCAGCCGGGCGGCGAGCTCAGCCGGGCGCTGCGCGAGACCGCGGACCGCTGGTTCGGCGCGGATGCGGACTACCCGGGAGCATGGGAGCCGTCCGGCCAGGATTTCCTGTCGCCCGCGCTGTGCGAGGCCGAGCTGATGGCGCGCCTGCTGCCGCGGGCCGATTTCCCCGGCTGGCTCGGCCGTTTCCTGCCCGGCATCGCCGACGGCCGGCCAGAGGCACTGTTCACCCCCGCGGTGGTCAGCGACTCGTCCGACGGCTATATCGCCCACCTGCGCGGCCTCAACCTCAGCCGCGCCTGGTGCTGGCGGCGGCTGGCCGAGACCCTGCCCGACGGCGACCCGCGCGCCCCCGCCTGCACGGAAGCTTCCCGCGGGCACGCCGAGGCGTCACTGCCGTACGTCACCGGGGACGACTACATGGTCGAGCACTGGCTCGCGGCCTACGCGGTGCTGCTGTTCAGCTGACTTAAGGCCGCGGACGCGACGTTGACCACGGCCTGGCGGTGCTCCTGCTGGACCGCGTGCCGGGCCCGAGAACAGGGAACAGGGAACGGTGGACGTTCAGGCACACTCCAGGGTGCCTGAACGTCCACTGTCTTGACGAGCGCGGCTGACGGCCCTGGTTCCCGCGGGCGCCGGCGGTGGTAACCGGGGGCCAGGTTGACTAGCGTGGACGGGTGATCGAGGAGCTGGCCGCCCGGATGGCAGCCGCGGGCGAGCCGCTGGAGGCCGCGGGCGACCAGCGGCGCTACTTTCACGCGACCTACCTGCGGACTACCCGGGCGGTGGCGGCGGAGATCAGCCGCGGCGGGTTTGCCGACGGTGACTGGGTGGAGCGGTGGGACGTGGTGTTCGCCGACCTGTACCTGGACGCCCTGGAAGCGGCCACGGCGGGCCGGGCGCCGTCGCGGCCCTGGGCGATCGCGTTCGGCGCTCCGGCCGGCCTGCCTCCGCTGCGGCACGTGCTGCTGGGGATGAACGCGCACATCAACTACGACCTGCCGCAGGCCCTGGTGGCGGTGATCAGCGACGAGCAGTTCGGCGACCCGGCGCTGCTCGCCCGCCGGGAGGCCGACCACCGGATGATCGACGACGTACTCGCCTCCCGGGTCGCGGCCGAGGGCGACGAGCTGGCCCGGCTGTCCGGGGCAGTCTCCCGGTCGGACCGGCTGCTGCGGCCGGCCAGCCAGCTCGGCACCCGGCGGTTCCTGCGCGAGGCCCGGCAGAAGGTGTGGGCCAACGCGGCGGTGCTGAGCCGGGCGCGCAGGCAGGGCCCGGACCGGTACGCGGCCGCGCTGGCCCAGCTGGAGGAGCTCAGCGCGGCCAAGGTCAGCGCGCTGCTGGCCCCCGGGCAGGTGCTGCTCCGGCTGGCCGCCACCGGATTCGGCGTCCGGCTGCCCTTCTCAGGCTGAGCCGGGGCAGGCACCGCCCGACGGTTGTCGTCCGCGGCAGGCAGGCGCATGCTGAACCTACCCAGCCGATGACGTCAGGGAGGTGGACCGATGAGCCGGTCCGTAGAGCGGGCAGCGATTGACCGGGTACTCAAGGACGCGGTGGACGCCGGCGCGGTACCGCACGTCGCCGCGATCGCCGCGGACGCCGACGGCGTGTTCTACGAGGCCGGCTTCGGGCCGCGCGTGGCCGGTCAAGACGGCGAGGTCACTCCCGCCACCGAGTTCGGCATCATGTCGATGACCAAGATGGTGGCCACCGTGGCCGCGCTGCAGCTGGTGGAACAGGGCAAGCTCGACCTGGACGCCCCAGTCGATACCTACCGTCCCGAGTTCGCCGAGGTCAAGGTGCTGGATGGCTTCGACGGGGACACGCCGCGGCTGCGCCCGCCGGCCAGCCGGGCCACCGTCCGGCACCTGGTCACGCACACCTCCGGGCTCGGCTACTGGTTCTGGGACGAGAACCTCGTCCGCTACGAGAAGGTGACCGGCCTGGCCAACGTCGTACCCGGCCGGCTCGGCGCGTTCGAGGCGCCGATGGTCGCCGACCCCGGGACCAGGTTCGTCTACGGCATCAATACCGACTGGCTCGGACGGGTGGTCGAGGCGGTCACCGGCAAGGGACTCGACGTCGTCGTCAAGGAAGCGGTTACCGGGCCGCTGGGCATGGACAGCACGTCGTTCGTCCTGAACGCCGCGCAGACCGCCACCCGGGCCGCCGTGCACGTCAAAGACGCCGGCGGCAACTGGTTCGACGCGGGCGACGTCGTCAACCGGACCGACCCGGACTGGTGGGCCGGCGGTCACGGCCTGTACTCGACGCCCCGGGACTACATCCGCTTCGAGCAGGCGCTGCTGCGCGGCGGCGAACTGAACGGCACCCGGATCCTCGATCCCCAGACCGTCGAAGAGGCGTTCCGCAACCAGATCGGCGACCTCGACGTCCCCGCCGAGATCCCGACCGCCGACCCCGCGTCGAGCGGTCCGCTCCACCTCGGTCCCGGCTACAAGTGGGGCTACGGCCTGCTGCTCAACACCGCCGACGTGCCCGGTGGCCGCCGGGCCGGGACCGGGGCGTGGGCCGGGCTGTTCAACACGCACTTCTGGATTGACCGCAGCAGCGGGATCTGCGCCTCGATCTACAGCAACTCGCTGCCGTTCATCACCCCGGAGGCGTTCCGGGTTTACCAGGACTACGAGACGGCGCTTTACGCGGCGCTCTAACCCGGCGGCCGGGACCGCCGGTGCGCCGGTGCCGTTGCCGGTCGGAGTCCGGCGGTCAGGAGGGCGAGCTTGACCTTGGCCAGGTGCTCGGTGGCGAGGGTGCTGTCCGGGGAGAGGGCGAGCTCGCCGAGGACGGCGATCCCGGTGTCCCAGTCGCCCTGGCGGATAAGGATGTCCGCCTTGTTGATCAGCAGGAGGCCGAACGTCTCGGCGTCGGGACGGCCGCACAGGCCCTGGTCGATGGCGTGCAGCTGGCTGGCGTCGTCGTCCAGCAGCGGGGACAGGTCCTTCCAGGCCAGGGCGAAGTCCGGAAACTGGTTCACGATGCCGGTGAGGATTCTGCGTTTCTCCCCCGGGTCCATCCACTCGATGGCGGCGTAGGCCCGGGCGAAGCCCGGGAAGAGCTCCCCGGCCCGTTCCCGGCGCAGGGTGTCGAGGGAGGCCTTGCAGGTGAAGTAGCCGCGCGGCACCATCTGGTCGACCTGCTCGTACAGTTCCTGGGCCATCCCGGGCTCGCCTACCAGGAGGTAGGTGTAAGCGGCGTCGTAAGCCGGGTAGGGCCACTGCGGGGCGAGGTCCCAGGCCGCGTCGAGCAGGTCGAGGGCGCGGGCGTAGTCACCGTGCCCGCCGGCCTCGCGGGCCTCTTGGTGCAGCCGCTTCGCCTGCTCGGGGACGTCATAGGCACCGATAACCTCCCAGCGCACCCGCCCCGTGTATCCCTCGAGGTCACGGGTGGTGAGCGCACGCCCGTCGGCGTCCTGGAATACCAGCCGCTCAGCCACCGGCCCGCCTCCTCATCCGGAATGGCACCTGCCTGAGCAGTATCCCCCAGCGCGAGGGCGGCCGACGGGGGAGCGGGCAAATCCGGTTGCGGTCCGGCCCGGATTTTCTCCCGGGCGTGTTTCCCGCTTCACCTGCCGGACATCCCCGGCCGGTATAGCTGCGGCAGGTGTGCTACACCTGCACTAGCCGTGACGCAGGATGACGAGGCAGGAGAACTTCGTGGAAAGCAAGATCCGGCTGCTGCTGGCCGATGTCGACGGCACGCTGGTAACCCAGGACAAGGTCCTCACCGACCGGGCAGTCGACGCGGTGCGCCGGCTGGGCGAGGCCGGGATCCGGTTCGCGGTCACCAGCGGGCGGCCCCCGCTCGGCATGTCGATGCTGGTGGAGCCGCTCGGCCTGACCACCACCATCGCCGCCTTCAACGGCGGCGTGATGGTCAACCCGGACATGTCGGTGATCGAGCAGCGGACGATCCCGGAGGAGCTGGTGCGGCCGGTGGCGGAGCTGAACAAGTCGTTCGGGCTGGACACCTGGGTGTACCGGGGCGCCGACTGGTACATCCCCGACCCCAAGGGCGCTCACGTGGCCAAGGAAACTGCCACCGTGCGGTTCGACCCGAAGATCATGAAGAGCCTGGACGGGCTCACCAGCGACGTCGCCAAGCTGGTCGGGGTCAGTGACGACCTCGACGCCGTGAAGCGGGCCTCGGACGCGGCGCACGACAAGTTCGGCGACCACGTGGCCGCGGCCCGCTCCCAGCCCTACTACCTGGACGTCACGCACCCGGACGCCAACAAGGGCGCGGTCGCCAAGTACCTGTCGGACAAGTACAAGATCCCGTCGGAGGCGATCGCCACCATCGGCGACATGCCCAACGACGTGCTGATGTTCGCCCACTCGGGCCTGAGCATCGCGATGGGCAACGCCAGCCCCGAGGTACAGCACGCCGCCCGCCGGGTCACCAGCTCGAACGAGGACGAAGGCTTCGCCAACGCTGTCGACCGGTTCATCCTGGGCGCGAGCTAGCCGGGATCAGCCGGCCCCCCGCTGGGGTGCTTACCCCGGCCGGGGGCGTACGCCCCCTATCAACTGGTTCAATGAGTCCGAACGAAGCCGCGGCGACGCCTTCCCCGCGACTTGCCGCGCGGTCTGGGTACGGGCCGGGGGGCGCCGGGCCCGGTCAGCGGACGCCGAATCCCGGTACAAAAGGGAATTAAGTAGTTGCGGACGGAATACCGGAATCCGCTGAGTCTGGCTTCAGCGGGGCTGAATACAGCGCTTTGCCGTCCGGCATTAGGCTCGTTGGGCATGATTAAGGCGGAGCAAATGACCTAACGGGAAGGCGAGCCGACGATGCCGCAGTCGATCGTGCAGCCGCTGCGCCGCTGGGATCCCGAACGGATCGGCTCGTACGCCATCATCGGGAGACTGGGCGCGGGGGCGATGGGGCAGGTATTCCTGGCCCGGTCCCCGGCCGGACGGCTGGTAGCGGTGAAGACGATCAGGATCGAGCTGGCCGAGGAGGCGGGCTTCCGGGCCCGGTTCGCCCGCGAGGTAGCGGCGGCGAGCCGGGTGAGCGGGGTGTTCACCGCGGCGGTGATCGAGGCGGACCCGAACGCCGACCTGCCCTGGGTGGCCACCGCCTACGTGCCCGCGCCCTCGCTGAGCAAGCTGGTGGAGACGGCCGGGCCGCTGCCCGTGCCCGCGGTGCGCTGGCTCGCGGCCGGCTGCGCGGAGGCGCTGCAGTCCATTCACGCCGCCGGGCTGCTGCACCGCG
>DASWUW010001106.1:0-2861 GCA_036406335.1 Trebonia sp. | reverse complement strand
CGGAGCGCGGCGGGGACCCCGGCCGGCCCTGGCTCCGCCGCCTCGCCGGCGACGCCGGCCACGGCCGTAACGCCGGGCACGGCGGCGGCGGCGACGCCGAGCGGGCCGACGACCGGCAGCGCGCCCGCTTCCGTCACCGCCCCGGAAGCCGGCCCGCTCACCGTGACGCAGGCCGGGCAGGTGCTCGCCGGGTACACGACGGCGAACAACGACGCGAACGCCTCCTGCGACAACGCGCTGCTGGCCACGGTGGAGACCGGGTCGAGCTACGCGATCGACACCGGCCTGTACCAGGCGCAGCGGGCGGCCGGGACGGCTCCCTTCCCGGCGTTCAGCCCCGCGCGGGCCACGTACTACCTCCCGCGCGCGGAGCCGGCCAGCGGGCCGCGCTGGTTTGTCGCCCAGGTCGCCAACGCGTTCCGTTCCACCCCGGGCAAGGTGTCGTCAACCGAGTACGTGGTGTTCACCCAGGCGATGCCCGGCGGCCCCTGGCGCGACGCAGCCGAGCCCTACCTGCTGTCCGGCGCGGGCGTCCCGCCGGTGACGGTCGGCTCCGACGGCCTGGCCACCGCGGTCAGCCTCCAGGACGGCGCGCTCGCGGTCGCGCCCGGCCAGCTGCCCGCCGCGACCGCCGCCGCCCTCGACGGGGCCAGCCCGGCCGCCGTCGCCGGTCCGGGCAACCTGGACGACACCGCCGCCCGGCAGCTGACCCGCAAGGACGTCCCCGGGGGGAAGGTCACCGACGTGCACGCGCCGGCCGCCGGCGGCGACCGGCTGGACTTCGCCCTGCGCACCGCGGACGGCGGCGCGCTCGTCTTCTACGCCGACGCGGCCGAGCTGACCATCACCCCGCCCGCCGGGTCGCTGCTGCACCTGACCGTCCCCGGCTTGTACTCGGCCGGCCAGCCGCTGTCCCGGGCCGGGCTGAGCTACCTGGAGCAGTTCGCCGCTTACGACCCGCCCGCCGGCGGCACCCCCCGCATCGTCGCCGACTACTCCGGGGTCACCGGCAAGAACTGACCGCCGCCAGCCGAACGGAGGCGGCTGGCCTCCGGCACCGCCCCGCGCTGCCGGGGGCAGGCCGCCGGGCCGCGGCTAGCCCGGCTGACCGGGCGGGACCGGGGCGTCCAGGGACGGCAGGGTGAACTCCCCGCCCAGGTAGCGGAACACCGGGCCGTCCGGGTCGGGCTCGCCCGCGGCCAGGACGCCGGCCGCGTAGGCCTCGGCGTCGTCGCGCGGCTGGTAACCGAGGGCACGCGCCCCGTCCAGGGACACCCAGCCGCCGCGGGTGTTGGCGGACACGCCGTAGATGATCCGGAAACCGGGTGCGGGCGCGGTCACGCACGCGTCGAACAGCCGCCCCGCGTCGTCCGGGGACAGCCAGGTGGACAGCATCCGCGCGTCCCGCGGCCGGTCGAAGCAGGACAGGATCCGCACGCAGACCGCCTCAAGCCCGTAACGGCGGGCGTACAGGGCGGCGAGCGCCTCCCCCGCCGCCTTGGAAACGCCGTAGTAGGTGTCGGGCTCCGGCGCCGCCCCGTCCGGGACGGGGAACGACTCCCGCGGCGCGAACCCGACGGCGTGGTTGGACGACGCGTACACCACCCGCGGCACCCCGGCCCGCCGGGCGGCCTCGAAAACCGCGTACGTGCCGTTGATGTTGACGTCCAGGATCGGCGCCCACGCGTCCTCGCCCGGGATGCCGCCCAGGTGGATCACCGCGTCGACGCCCGCGCAGGCGGCGGTCACCGCGGCCAGGTCGGTCACCGTCGCGGTCACGGTTTCCTCCCCCGCGGCCAGCCGGCCGGCATCGGGCAGCGGCACGATATCAAGCAGCCGCAGCACCCGGCCAGGGCGGGCCAGCCGGGAGCGGAGCATCGTCCCGATCCGGCCGGCTGCCCCGGTGACGAGGATGGTTGACGGGGACATCGGTGTCTCCTTGCGATCGGACGGGGACTATAACAAGATCATGATCACAACGGACGAACTGCGCCGCCTGCTCGGCCCCCTCGGAATCTGGATGCCGCCGCCGGCCGGGATCGGAGTCGAACCCGAATCCTACGCCCGGGCGGTCGAGGCGGCCGGCTTCACCTCGGTCTGGATCCCCGGGGTCAACTCCCCCGACGACCTGGCGGCGGCCGAGCCGCTGCTGGCCGCCACCGAGCGGCTGGTACTGGGCACCGGGATCGCCAGCATCTGGACCTGGGGAGCCGACGAGCTCGCGTCCGCCGCCAGCCGCCTGGAAACCCTGTTCCCGGGACGGTTCATCCTCGGCCTCGGCGTAAGCCACGCGCCGCTGGTCGAGGCGGCCGGCCAGGACTACGTCAAGCCGTACACGAAGATGACCGAGTTCCTCAGCCTGCTGCCGGACGCCGGCGTACCGGTCGTCCTGGCCGCCCTCGGACCGAAGATGCTCGAGCTGTCCCGGGACCGGACCGCGGGCGCGCACCCCTACTTCACCCCGCCCGAGCACACCGCGTTCGCCCGGCAGATCCTCGGCCCCGCGCCGCTGCTGATCCCGGAGATCGCGGTAGCCCTGGCTCAGGGAGACGCCGGGGCCGCGCACGCCCGCGACTACGCCCACAACTACCTGCAACTGCCGAACTACACGGGCAACCTGCGGCGCTTCGGCTACACCGACGCGGACATCGCCGACGGCGGCAGCGACCGGCTGCTAGCCGACGTGGTGCCCCACGGGCCCGCCGACGCGCAGGCCCGCATCGCCGCGCACCTGACCGCGGGCGCCGACCACGTGGTGATCCAGACGCTCGGCCAGGGCGGCCGGTTCGCCGCGGGCGACCTGGCGGTCCTGGCCGAGCTCACCTCCGCGCTGCGCTGACCCCGGTCACCGGGCTGACCGC
>DASWUW010001105.1:0-4462 GCA_036406335.1 Trebonia sp. | reverse complement strand
CGCCGGCGACTGGTTACTTGCCTGCGGCTTAACGACAGCGAAGACGACGAACGCGACCACGACCGCCGCTACCGCGACGGCAGCCAGTGCCGCCCCGCGCCGGCGAGGCCGGCCCGGTTCCGCTGGCGGTTCGCCGTCTGGGGCGGGCTCCGGTTCGAGATCCGGTTCGAGATCGGGCTCCGGTTCCGGTTCGGGATCGGGCTCCGGTTCGAGATCGGGGTAAAGATCGGCGGGCGCTACCGGCTGGTTTTCGGGGTCCGGCTGTCCTGCCCGCTGCCCGTTCTCGGCGGCGGAGCCCCAGGCTGAGGCCGGTATAGCGCCCCAGGCTCCGCCCCGGGGTTCCGCTGCCGGCGAAGTTGCCGTCCCGGTCTGCAGGGCCTCGCGGACGGCTGCGGCCAGCTGGCCCGCGGTCGGAAAGCGGTCTCCCGGGTCCTTGGCCATGCCCGTGGCGATTACGTCGTCCACTGCTGGCGGTATGCCCTCGACCAGGCTGCTGGCCCCCGGAGGACTGGAGTACCGGTGGGCGTAGATAAGCGCGGGCAGCTCTCGGTTGCCGAAGGGCGGTTCACCGGTCAGGCACTCGTGCAGCACGCAAGCCAGGGAGTAGACGTCGGCCCGCCCGTCCACGTCCTGGCCCGTGAACCGCTCCGGGGCCAGGTAGTTCAGCGTGCCGGTCGTTGCCCCGGTCACCGTGAGCGCGGTCTGCCTGGAACCCGTCGCCTGGGCGAGGCCAAAGTCGATCACGTAAACAAAATCGCCGGCGGTGACCAGGATGTTTGACGGGTTGATATCGCGGGGGACGAGATTAGCGGCATGGGCGGCATCCAGTGCCCCGGCGATCTGGCCGACGAAATAGGCCGCGCGCTGGGGCTCGACCGGACCGTTGGCCCGTATCAGCGAACCGATGTCGTCCCGTCCACCAAACGCATGTCGATAAAGAGACGGCCGTCGATAGCACCGAAGTCATGAATGGGAATGACGTGCGGTTCCCGCAGGCGGGCAACGACGTTCGATTCGCGCTTGAAACGCGAGAGGTACGTAACGTCACCGGAAACCGCCGCGGGCAGGAGTTTCAGGGCAACATAGCGGTCACGCTGCGTGTCGTACGCCTTGTAGACCTCGCCCGTTGTTCCGGAACCCAGCAGGAGGTCAAGGCGATAGCTCCCCACCTGCATCAGGGCCATGAGATCCCTCCCGGAAAAGCCCTACGGCAAGCCGCTGCATCCGCGAACGTCAGAGCTTGTTTGGGGATCCGTTGCCCCCTCAGGCGCGCTTACTTTAACATCCCGGGCGGCAGCAGGAGTGATTAGACCGCACCACTGCCCCAGCGGGCAATGACTTGCCTGAGCACCTGTATACACAGCGGAGAAGGGGCAGAGAGGTACCCGCTAACGTTCGGGCTATTGGGAAAGTCGTTTTCCAGCGCCCGTGCCGGTGCTAACCCGCCCGGTGACGGCCGTTACGTTGGTGCTGCTGACCAGCAGCCGGCCTGGCCGGAGAAGCTAAAGGAGTACTCATGTCACCGCGCATGGCAACCTCACCCGCCGGGCCCGGACGGCCCGCGTGAGCGCACTCGAAGTCTTCGCGATCGACGGCGCCCGGGCCGTCGTGACCGGCGGCAACCGCGGGATCGGCAACGCCATCGCGCTCACGCTGGCGCAGGCCGGAGCCTCGGTAGTAATCGCCGGCCGCGACGCCGGGCACAACCAGGCCGCCGTCTCGGCCGCCCGCGACGCCGGCCTCGAGCTGCACGCGGTCACCGCCGACGTCTCCCGCCGGGAGGACGCGGACCGGCTCGCAGCCGAGGCGGCCGGACTGCTCGGCGGCCTTGACCTGTTCGTCAACAACGCGGGCGCCTGCGTGCACGCCCCCGCGCTGGAGGTCACCGACGATGACTGGGCGAGCGTGCTCGACGTCAACATCAGCGGCGTCTGGCACTGCAGCCGGGCCGCCGCGCGGGTGATGAAGGACGCCGGGGGCGGGTCCATCGTCAACATCGGCTCGATCTCGGCGATGATCGTGAACCGGCCTCAGTGGCAGCCGGCCTACAACGCCTCCAAGGCGGCCGTGCACCAGCTGACTAAGTCGCTCGCCGCGGAGTGGGCACCGCACGGCATCCGGGTCAACGCGATCGCTCCCGGCTATGTCCGGACCGACATGGCCCCCGTCGACCAGCCTGAGTTCCAGCGTTACTGGATCGACGACACCCCTCAGCACCGCGCCGCCGCACCGGAGGAGATCGCTCCGCTGGTCGTCTTCCTCGCCAGCGCCGCTGCCTCGTTCATCACCGGGTCCGTGATCGTCGCCGACGGCGGCTACACGCTCTGGTAAGCCGCTGCCCCGGCGAGGCTCGTCACTTCAGCCCGGTCGCGGCGGCGGCGCGCGGATAGCGCCGCGGCCACCACCGCGGCGGCCGCGGCCGGCACCGCGCCGCAGAGCAGCATCCCTGCCCGGGCACCGTAGTGGCTGGTCACCGCGCCGACAAGGGGGGCGCCGACCGGGGTGCCGCCGATGAAGACGAGCATGTACAGGCCCATGACCCGGCCGCGCAGCACCGGGTCGACGGCAAGCTGAACCGAAGCGTTGGCCATCGCCTGGCAGACCAGGTTGACGAAGCCCATCGCGGCCAGCAGAGCCAGGAAGACCGCTAGGCCCGGTGCGAGTGCCGCGGCTGCCTGCAGGAGGCCGAATACCGCCGCCGCGCCCACGATGGTCCTGGTCCGGGGCCGGGATCCGGCCCCGGCCAGCACCGCGCCCGCGGCCGACCCGAGCCCGAGGACGATGTTGAACAACCCGTAGGTGCTGGCCGTGCCCCCGAAGACGGACTTGGCCATCGCGGTCAGCACGACCGGAAAATTCAGCCCGAACGTGCCGAGCATCCCGACTAGGAAGATCGTCCACCGCAGGTCCGGGCGGCCGCGCACGTACCGGACCGCTTCCCGGACCGTGCCCCGGCCCGACCCGGCAGCCGGGGCCGGGGCCGGGCGCAGGTCGGCCGGGCGCAGCATGAGCAGGCCGACGGTGGGGCCGAGGTAGCAGGCCGCGTTCACCGCGAACACCCATCCGGTGCCGACGCTCACGATCAGCAGGCTGGCGACAGCCGGCCCGATCAGCCGGGTGGCCTGGAACACCGCGGCGGTCAGCGAGATCGCGGCGCGAAGACTGGCCGCCGGCACCACCTCGGTGACGAACGACTGGCGGGCAGGCACGTCGAACGCGTAGATCATCCCGCTGACCAGCGCAAAGGCGTAGACGTCAGCCGCTTTCGCCACGCCGGCGACGGTGAGCGCCGCCAGCGTCGCGGTAGCGGCCGCGTTCAGCAGCTGGGTGGTGAGCAGGATGCGCCGTTTCGGCACCCGGTCGGCCACCGCCCCGGCGTACAGGCCGAACAGCAGCATCGGCAGGAACTGCAGCGCCATCGTGACGCCGACGGCGGTCGAGCTGCGGGTCAGGTCGAAGATCAGCCAGTCCTGCGCGATGGCCTGCATCCACGTGCCGGTGTTGGCCAGGCTCTGGCCGGCGAGGTAGATCCGGTAGCTGCGTGAAGAGAGAGCGGCGAAGGCGCCTCCCGGTGGCCGACTGGTCTCGGCGGTCGTCACTGAGAGACCCTTCCTCTTGCCGGTGCTTGTACGTTCACACAAATTCTTCCGCAAGCACCATCCATACGGAAGTACAATGAATCGCCTAACAGTTATTATGAAACGCTATGACCGGCTATGATCCGCAGCTCCTCGCCACCTTCCTGGCCGTCGAGCAGACCGGCAGCTTCACCCGGGCGGCGGCCCGGCTCGGCATCCAGCAGCCGACGGTCAGCCAGCACATCCGGCGCCTGGAGCAGCAGGTCGGCCGGACCCTGGTGCTGCGCGATACGCACTCGGTGGCGCTGACCGCCGACGGCGAGGCGATGGTCGGCTTCGCCCGCAACATCGTGGCCGCGTCCGAGCAGGCGGCCGCCTACTTCAGCGGCGAGCGGCCAAGCGGCCGGCTCCGGATCGGCATCGCCGACGACCTCGCGCTGACCCGGCTGCCGCAGATCCTGCGCGACTTCCGCCGGGACTACCCGCTGGTCGACTTTGACCTGCGGGTGGACCAGAGCGGGCTGCTGCACCAGCGGCTCGGGCGCGACCGGCTCGATGTCTTCATCGGCAAGCGGCCCGCCGGGGAGCAGCCCGCCCAGCTCATCAAGCGGGACCGCCTGGTGTGGGTCGGCACGCCGACGACCCGGCCCGACCTGAGCAAGCCGCTGCCGCTGGTCGTCTACCCGGCGCCCAGCATCTCCCGGACCGAGATCCACCGGGCGCTGGGCGGCGCCGGGCTGCCGTTCCGCAGCGCCTGCGTCTGCCGCGGGGTCAACGGCCTGATCGGGGCGGTAGCGGCCGGCATCGGCATCTCGGCCATGGCCGCCAGCCTGGTACCGGCCCAGCTCGCCGCCCTGGGCCCCGGGCACCGGCTTCCCGAACTC
>DASWUW010001104.1:0-5426 GCA_036406335.1 Trebonia sp. | reverse complement strand
GCGGCCGCCGAACTGCCCGCCTGCCCGGTCATCCTCGCCTGGCCGCGGGCCCGGCGGCCCTCGCCCCGGGTCCGGGCGCTGGCCGAGCTGGCCCGCGCCTAGTACGGAGTCTTCTGACTGCCGTCCGAACGAAGCGTGGTTCCCCCTTCACCCCCGCGTCGCCCCGGAGCCGCCCGGGCGCGGCATACTTCCAGTCATGATCCGTCCCCTGGTGGCCGCGCACCGCGGAGTGGCGGCCGGGGCCGCCGAGAACACGATCGCGGCCTTTACCAACGCGATCGACGTCGGGGCCGACATGGTCGAGTTCGACGTCCGCCGGACCCGCGACGGCCAGCTAATCGCCTTCCACGACCCGGAAATCGGCGGCGCGCCAGTCGGCAGCCTGGCCCGGGACGAGATCGCGGCGGCGGCCGGCGTGCGGCCGCCGCTGCTGGCCGAGGTGCTGCGCACCTGCGCCGGGCGGATCAAGCTGGACGTGGAGCTCAAGGAGGACGGCTACGTCCCGGACGTGACGGCGGTACTGCGGGCCGGGTTCGATCCGGCCCAGCTGGTCGTCACCTCCTTCCTGCCCGCCGTGGTGGCCCAGGTCAAGGAGTCGTTCCCGGAGGTGAAGACCGGCCTGCTGCTGGGGAACGGCGGCCCGTGGACCGACCTGCCCGCCCGGCGCCGCGAGCTCTACCCGGTGGCCCTGGCCCGGACCGTCCGGGCCGACTACCTGGCCCCGCACTACCGGCTGGCCCGGCTGGGCGTGCTGCGCCGCGCCGCCGCCGCCGGACTGCCGTGCCTGCTGTGGACGGTCAACTCCCCCGCCCTGATCCGCCGGTACGCCGCCGACCCGCGGGTCGCCGCCATCATCACCGACGTGGCCGCGCAGGCGGTCGCCATCGTCGGCAGCGCCGCGGCGCGTTTATGCTGGTCCCGTGCGCCTCGTGTCCCTGCTGCCGTCGGCGACCGAGATCGTCTACGCCCTGGGCCTGGGCGACGACCTGGTCGGGGTCACGTTCGAGTGCGACGAGCCCGCCTCCGCCCGCACGGAGAAGGAGGTCGTGGTCGGAGGCCGGGATACCTCGGGCATGACCCCGGCGGAAATCGACGGTTACGTCCGCGGCCAGGTCGCCCGCGGCGCCGACCTCTACACGCTGCGGGCCGACGCGCTGGCCCGGCTGCGGCCCGAGCTGATCCTGACCCAGGACCTGTGCCGGGTCTGCGCGCTGCCCGCCGGGCAGGTGACCGCGGCGCTCGACTACCTGGGCTGCCGGGCCGACGTGCTCACCATCGACCCGTACACGCTGGACGACGTGCTCGGCACGATCCTCGCCGTCGGGATGCGGACCGGGGCCGGGGACCGCGCCCGGCACGTGGTCGACGGCCTGCGCGCCCGTCTCGCCCGGGTAGCCGCGCTGACCGCGGGCCGCCCGCGGCCGCGGGTCGCGGTGATCGAGTGGACCGATCCCCCGTTCGCGGCCGGGCACTGGATTCCCGACCTGGTCAGTGCGGCCGGCGGGGTGCCGGTCGCGGCCCGCCCGGGACGCCGCTCCGAGCCGGTCACCTGGCCGGAAGTAGCCGCCGCCCGGCCTGACCTGGTCATCGTCGCCCCGTGCGGCTACCGCCTGGCGGGCGCGGTGGCCCAGGCCGCCGCGGTGGCCGCGGAACTGCCCGGCGTCCCGGTGTGGGCCGTCGACGCGGACGGGCTGGTCGTCCGCCCGGGTCCGCGGCTGGTGGACGGGGTCGAGGCCATCGCCGCGATCCTGCACCCGGACGCGGTGCCGGCGCCGCCGCCGGACCGGGTCGCCCGGGTGTCGTCCGGCGCCTGACCATCCCGTCCGGGCCCGCTCCCACGACGAGGTACGGTCCTTCGAACACACCACCCTGCTCACGCCGGCGGGGGTGGTGCGCGTCAGCCAGTGGCACCGGGCCAGCACCAAGCAGGCGGCCGCGCAGACGACGCTATGGGGCGGCGTCGGGCGGAAACAGCCAGGCCGGGTACCGGTGTGGTCAGCTGGCGAGCAGGGCCAGGATGCGGGACCAGGCGTCGTCCCGGGCCCGCTGGCTGAAGGCCGGCGTGCCGGCCCAGAAGAACGCGTGCTGCACCCCCGGGTAGCTGACCAGTTCGTGGTCGGTGCCGGCCGCCCGCAAGGCGGCGCGGATCTGGTCGCGCTGCCCGGCGTCGATGATCGCGTCGTCTTCTCCGGCCAGGTACAGCAGCCGGCCGCTGATCCCCGGGGTGAGGTCGAGGGTGGGCGCGGGCTGGCTCATCGGGATGTCGGTGACGGTCAGCCAGCCGCCGTACAGCACCGCCGCCCGGCTCACCGGGAGCTGGCTGGCGGCCAGGTAGCTCAGATGGCCGCCGGCGCTGAAGCCGACCATCGCGACCCGCTCGATTCCCGGCTGCGCCCGCAGCCAGCCGATGGCGGCGGCCGCGTCGTCCAGCGCCTGCTGGCGGGTGAGCCGGTGCAGATACCCGAAGCCCTCCTTGCGGCCGGCGTCGTCGCGTTCCAGCCAGCGGCCGGCCGGGGCGTCCCGGTGGTAGAACTCGGGCGCGACCGTGAGGTAGCCGGCCGCGGCCAGGTCGTCGGCGACCCGACGGATATCGGGGTTCACCGCGAACAGCTCGTGCGCCACGATCACCCCGGTCGGGGCCGGGTCGGCGGCCGGGCGGGCCAGGTAGGCGGGCAGGGTGGTGCCGTCGGTGACGACGATTTCGATGGTCGGACTGTCAGTGGTCATGACTCCAGCTTGCCGGCCGTCAGTACTAGTAACCACTGCACGCTTTTACTGGTACTGGCATGGGTAGGCTGGTCCGCGTGACCGGTACCGGAGATCCCCGGGCTTTGGGGCAGCTGCTCAGGTCGCGGCGCGGACGGCTCGCGCCGGACGACGTCGGGCTGCCCGCGGGCACCCGGCGGCGCACTCCGGGCCTGCGCCGCGAGGAAGTGGCGCTCCTGGCCAGCGTGTCCACCACCTATTACACGTTCCTGGAGCAGGGCCGCACGGTGCGGCCGTCGGCCCAGGTACTGGACGCGCTGGCGGCGGCGCTACTGATGTCGCCCGCCGAGCGCCGCTACCTGCAGGTTCTCGCCCACGGGCCGGACGACGGGCGCGGGGGCGGCCTAGTGCCGCCGACCCCCGCCGAGCAGCTCGACCCGGCGGTGACCGCCCTGGTGCAGCGCCTGGAGCCGTTCCCCACGCTGGTCAAGGGGCGGCGCTGGGACGTGCTGGCCGCCAATCCGGCGGCCCGGGAGCTGTTCACCGACTGGGCGACGCTGCCCGGCGGCGAGCGCAACCTGCTGGCCTGGATGCTCACCGCCGACCGGGCCCGCGAGGTCTACCTGGAGTGGGAGCCGGAAGCCAGGGCCATGCTGGCCCGGTTCCGGCTCAGCGCCGCCCGCCACCCGCAGGACCCGGATTTCGAGGCGCTGATCGCCCGGCTCAGCCGGGAGAGCGAGCACATGCGGGACTGGTGGCCGCGGCATGACGTGCGGACCGTGGGCAGCGGGTCGAAGAAACTGCTGCACCCGCGGCTGGGACCGGTTGACTACACCCACGTCGTGCTGCAGGTTGCCGACAGCCCGGACCAGACCCTGGTCACCTACTCCAGCGCGGCCAGCCTCGCGTAGGACGGCCAGAGGGCCACGGGCGCACCGCCTCGCCCCCGGCTGCGAGAATGACCCACGAGAACAAAGGCCGCGCGCACGGCCCGCTCGCTGCCGCCCGGACCTGCGGACCTCTGAACCCACGGATCTGCGAATCTGCCACCGCACCCCGGGAAGCGGCACCGCAGCCCTTTCTGAGTGCATCTACGTCCAGGGTTCACTCATCGTCAGCATGAAGACGGGCGGCAAAGCGTTGTACGAAAAGTCGCGTGCCCAGGCGAAGGCCAAGGGCGTACCCGACCTGCCCGGCATCGGTGACAGCGCCTTCAAGGCGGGCACCGATCAATCGGGCACCCTGCTCTTCCTCAAGGGAACAACGCTCGTCAGCATCCTCTTCGGCGGAACGGCTGCGCAGGCTAGCGTCGTCGCAGTCGCTAGGATCGCAGCCAGGAAGCTGTATCGCAGCGTTCGAGAAGAACCTCAACCAGCACCTGCCGGCTGCGAGAATAACCCCCATGGGTAACAAAGCCCGCGCCCGCGGGCGCAAGGGGTCTTCCGGATCGCTCCTCAGTATCGGTTCCAGCGGCTCCATCCTGTCCATCGGCTCCTCCGGCTCGATCCTCTCGATCGGCTCGGCAGGCTCGGTCCTGTCGATCGGCTCAGCGGGCTCGCTGGCCTCGGTGCTCTCGGTCGGCTCGTTCGCCAGCGCCGGCTCGATCCTTTCGGGCCTGTCCCTGTGGTCGGTCCGGGCCTGGCGGGCCCGGGGGCCGGTTCCGCTCCGCGGGCTCAAGGTGTCGCGGCCGGCCTAGGCTCCATCGGCAGCTTCCCGGCCGGCCTGCGGAATCCGCGGGCCGGCGCCCGGTCCGCTGCCCGTCGCCGTCTCGAAAGTGTCAGTCTCCTCCGCTACCGTGCCGCTATCGGTCACCGAGCGAGCGGAGCAGCCGATGGCAACGCATACGACCAGGTTCGAGGTGCTGGGCCCGTGGTCGCTGGAAACCAGCCGGCGGTTCTGGGAGGATTTCACCCCCGCGGCCCTGGAGGCGGGGGCAGCGGGGGGACCACGGCTGCGCACGGTATTCCGCGCCGAGGGCGACTGGCAGCGCGCCGAGGCTCAGGTGACCCAGGACGGGGACGGGGCCCGGGTGGAGGTGTCCGGCGCCGGCGACCTGGACGCGGCCGCCGCGCAGGTGGCCCGGTTCCTGGCGCTGGACGTCGACGGCCGCGGCTGGCCGGAGGTGGCCCGCCGGGACCCGGTGATCGCCGCCGCGCAGGACCGGCTGCCCGGGTTCCGGCCCTGCGGCTTCCACTCCCCCTACGAGGCGGCGGCCTGGGCCGTGCTGTCCCAGCGGCTGCGGATCGTGCAGGCCGCCCGGCTGCGCGACGACCTGATCGCCCGGCACGGCCAGGACGGCGCGTTCCCCGCGCCGGCCGCGCTGCGCATCCTGGACCTGGACCTGGCCGGCCGCAAGCCGGAGTACCTGCGGGCGGTCGCCGACGCCGCGCTGGACGGCCTGCTGGACGGCGCCGCGCTGCGCGCCCTCGACCCCGGTGAAGCCGTCCGGCAGGTACGCGAGGTCAAGGGACTCGGGCCGTTCGCAGCTGAGCTGACCGTGCTGCGCGGGGCGAACACCCCCGATGCGCTGCCCACGCAGGAGCGCCGCCTGGAAGCCGTGGTGGCCGAGCGCTACGGCCCCGGCCGCATGGTCGCCGAGGTTTCCGAAGCCTGGCGCCCGTACCGCACCTGGGCCGCCGTCCACCTGCGGGCCCTAGGCGAGCAGCGGGCCGACGGCTGAACCAGAGGTCTGGGATCCGGAGCCCGGCGACTACGGTGTC
>DASWUW010001103.1:0-2267 GCA_036406335.1 Trebonia sp. | reverse complement strand
GACGTGGGAGTGGGCGTGGTGGAACTGCTCCGCGCCCTGGTCCGGCCGGGTGACGGGATCGTCATCAGCCCGCCGGTCTACCCGCCGTTCTTCGACTGGGTCCCGGAAGCCGGCGGGCGGACCCTCGAAGTACCGCTCGTGCCGCGCGACGGCCGCTGGCGGCTGGACCTGGACGGGCTGGAGCGCGCGTTCGCCGCCCATCCCGCCGCCTACGTGCTGTGCAACCCGCACAACCCGGTCGGGACGGTGCACTCACCGGAAGAACTCGAGGCGCTCGTCCGGCTGGCCCGGATCTACCGGGTCGTGCTGGTCAGCGACGAGATCCACGCGCCGCTGGTGCTGCCCGGTGCCGTCTTCACGCCGCTGCTGACGGTGCCCGGCGCGGCCGAGCTGGCGGTCAGCGTGGTGTCGGCCAGCAAGGCCTGGAACCTGGCCGGGCTCAAGTGCGCCGCCGTGGTCACCGCGTCTGCGGCCATGATGCCGCTGGTGGACCGGTTCCCGCCCGACGCCCGCTGGCGCATCGGCCACCTGGGGGTCATCGCCGCGGTCGCCGCCTACCGCGAAGGCGGAGCCTGGCTCGACCAGCTGCTCCGTACCCTTGACGACCGCCGGTCGGTGCTCGCCGAGCTGTTGGCCGAACGGTTGCCGGGCGTTCGCTGGCAGCCGCCCGAGGCCACCTTCCTGGCCTGGCTGGACTGCCGCGGCATCGGACCCGGCGACGCCGCCCGCGAGCTGTTCCTGGAGCGCGGGAAGGTCGCCCTCGAGCCCGGGCTCAGATTCGGCGCCCAGGGAGCCGGGTACGCCCGGCTCAACTTCGCCACCAGCGCCGGCCTCCTCGACCAGGCGACCAAGGCGATGAGCCAGGCGGCCGCCGACGGCAGCTTACTCGCGCCAGGAGATACCGTGGGAGCATGCGAGCGGCGCGGCTGTACGGGCCCGCGGACCTGCGGGTCGGGGAGGAGCCGGCGCCCGGGGCGGCGGCTCCCCAGAGCCTGGTGCGGGTCACTGCGGTGGGTATCTGCGGCTCTGACCTGCACTGGTACTCCGAAGGGGCGATCGGCGACGCCAGGCTCGCCCGGCCGCTGGTGCCGGGGCACGAGGGTGCGGGCGTGATCGCGGACGGCCCGCGGCGCGGGGAACGGGTCGCGATCGACCCGGCGGTACCGTGCGAGCGGTGCCGGGCCTGCCGTGACGGGTACCGGAACCTCTGCTACGACCTCGTCTTCTCCGGGCACGGCGAGACCGACGGGATGCTGCGCGAGCTCCTGCCGTGGCCGTCGCGCCTGCTGTACCCGCTGCCGGACTCGGTGTCGGACGCGGGGGGTGCGCTGCTGGAACCGCTCGGCGTGGCACTGTGGGCGCTGGACCTGGGGCACGTGCCGTTCGGCGGTTCGGTCGCGGTGGCCGGGGCCGGGCCGGTCGGGCTGCTGCTGATCCAGCTGCTGCGGGCCGCCGGGGTGTCGCGGGTGGTCGCGGCGGAGCCGCTGGCCCACCGGCGCGAGGCGGCGGTCAGGTGGGGGGCGGACGAGGCGGTCACGCCGGAGGAGGACCTCTCGGGTTACGGGGCGGACGTCGCGTTCGAGCTGGCCGGGAACGACGACGCGGTGCGGGTCGCGCTGGAGTCGGTGCGGCCGGGCGGGCGGGTGGTCCTCGGCGGGATCCCGGACTCGGACGCGACCACGTTCCGGGCGTCGCTCGCGCGGCGCAAGGGCCTGACGATCGCGATGGTGCGGCGCATGAACGAGGTCTACCCGCGCGCGATCGGCCTGGCCGCGCGCGGTGTGGTGGCGCTGGACCCGCTCGTGTCGTCGCGTACCCCGCTCACGGACGCCGCGCAGGCGTTCGCCGCCGCCGAGAAACGCACCGGGCTGAAGGCGGTCATCGTTCCCTAGCTGCTGGCGTCGCGATCACGGTGACCAGCCGGGTGACGGCGGCCGCGATCTCGTCTCGCGCCGGGGCCAGGTACTGGCGGGGGTCGACCGTATCCGGGTGCGCGGCCAGCCAGCTCCGTATGGCCCCGGTGAGCGCGACGTTGACCGCGGTGCCGATATTGACTTTCACGATGCCGTGGCGGACCGCCCGGGCCAGCTCCTCGTCGGGGACGCCGGATGAGCCGTGGAGCACCAGCGGTACACCGGCGGCCCCGGCCAGGCGGGTGACCAGCTCGTGGTCTAGGCGCGCGGTCCGGGTCGTCATCGCGTGCGAGCTGCCGACGGCCACCGCGAGCGCGTCGGCCTGGGTGGCGGCGGTGAAGGCGGCTGCCGCGG
>DASWUW010001102.1:0-1522 GCA_036406335.1 Trebonia sp. | reverse complement strand
AAGGGTCAGCTGGTTCCGTTCGGGCCAGTGACTGAGAAAAGCCGGCTTACTCAGCGAGGAAGTCACGGACGGCGGCGGCGGTCTCCCGCGGGACCTCCTCCGCCAGGAAGTGGCCGCCGGGCAGGGCCCGGCCCCGCACCTGGCCGGCGTACTCGCGCCAGATCGCGGCGACGTCGCCGTAGTGCCGCCCGACGAAGCCGTGCTCGCCCCACAGCACCAGCAGCGGGGCGGTGATCTTCTGGCCGCGGGCCGCCGCGGCGTCGTCGTCGGCCAGGTCGGTGCCCACCGCGGCCCGGTAGTCCTCGCAGGAGGCGTGCACCGCGGCCGGGTCGTTGAAGCAGCGGACGTACTCGTCGACCGCCCGCTCGTCGAACGGCTCGCCGCCGCGGCGCCCGTCGCTGAGCCGGCCGCGCAGCCAGCCCGCCGGGTCGGCGCCGATCAGCTGCTCGGGCAGCGGCTCCGGCTGGGCCAGGAAGAACCAGTGCCAGTAGGCCAGGCCGAAGGCGGCGTCCGCCGTCCGCAGGGAGTGCCGGGTCGGGACGATGTCCAGCAGGGCGACCCGGGTAATGCTCTGCTCGTAATCCAGGGCCATCCGGTGCGCGACGCGGGCGCCCCGGTCGTGCCCGACCACGGCGAACCGCTCGTAGCCGAGCTCGCGCATCACCAGGGCCTGGTCGTAGGCCATGGTGCGCTTGGCGTAGGCCTCGTGGGCGGGGCCGCCGGACGGCTTGCCGCTGTCGCCGTAGCCGCGCAGGTCGGTCAGGATCACCGGGCGGTCCTCGGCTAGCAGGGGGGCCACGTGGTGCCACATGAGGTGGGTCTGCGGGTAGCCGTGCAGCAGCAGGACGGGAGTGCCGGCTCCCGCACCGCTGACCAGGGCGTTGATCCGCACCCCGCCCGGCGTGAAAGTGACTTTCTTGAACTGGGCGGGCAGGGGAATAGTCATAGTACTGATGGTCCCCGTCTCCGCGGCGACGTAATCTCACCGCAACCGTCACGGGAGGAATGTCGTCTTAAAGGGTGCGAAGGCAGTTAGTCAAGGAAAATGTACCGGGGTCTGCGCGGGCACTGGCTGCCGTTCGCCTGAGAAGGAGATGCTGAGTAATGAGGAAGTCTGGTTCCTGGTCTCGACTGGGCGGTTTGGCTGTCGCCGGGGCCGCGGTCGCGGCGGCGGCGGGCTGCACGTCCGGCGGGTCGTCGTCGGCGTCGGCCCCCGCTTCTTCGGCGGTCGCTTCTTCGGCGGCTGCGTCCTCGGCGGCCACGTCCGCGGTCGCGGCGCCGTCGTCCGCGGCTTCGTCGGCCGCCTCGACCGCGTCGTCCCCGCACGCCGTCGTCGGGTCGGCCCCGGCGACCCCGGTGGCCTCCGTGTCGCCCTCGACGGGCGGCGGCGGCCTGGCCGGCTGCTCGACGCGGGACCTGCAGGTCAAGGCGGGGATCGCCCAGGGGGCGGCCGGGTCGGTGTACCAGGTCATCGACTTCACCAACATCGGCGGCACTGCCTGCACGCTCTACGGCTACCCGG
>DASWUW010001101.1:0-7452 GCA_036406335.1 Trebonia sp. | reverse complement strand
GCTGCGGTGATCCTGGTGCAGGTCGTGCAGTGAGTGCGTGTAGACGACGGTGGGCCCGATCTCCGCCAGGACCGCCTCGATCATCGCGATCGTGGGGTTGCCCTCCGGGATGCGGGTGTCTTCCAGGTTCTGCAGGTACAGCCGGGCGCCGAGGATGTCGGCGGCCTCCTGCGACTCGCGCGCCCGCTGGCTCATGCTGCCGCCGACCGCCCCCTGCGACAGGGTGAGGACGGCCAGGACGTCGCCCGCCGCGCCGTGCGCGGCCAGGGTTCCCCCGGCGCCGATCTCCACGTCGTCGGGGTGCGCACCGATCGCCAGCACGGTCTCGCGGTGGGCATCGCGCGCGGCCCGGCCCGCCTTGACCAGCGCGGCCGCCTTGGCCAGCAGCTCGTCCCGGCCGACGGGCTTCAGCAGAAACTCCGCCGCCGCGCCGCGCAGCGCGGACACGGCGTAATCCACCGTCGGGTTGCCGGTCACCACGGCGACCGGCAGGGCCGGCAGCAGCTCGCGCACCCGCTCGAGCAGTTCGAGCCCGCTCATGCCGGGCAGCTCGATGTCGGTGATCAGCAGGTCCCAGCGCCCGGTGTGGACCCGCTCGAGCGCGCCCTCGGAGTCGAGTTCGTGCGTTACCTCGAAGCCGCCGGAGACGAGCACCCGGCGCAGGTAGCCGCCGAGGGCGGGGTCGTCGTCTACTAGCAGGATGCGCCCGCTTGCTCCCGGGCCGGCGCCGCCCGCTCCCCCAGGCGCGCCTGGTGGCATGGATTCCCCCGCTGGCATGTGTCCCCCCGGCTGGCAGTGCCGAACTCAGTCACGCTGTTGGTGACACTGAGTATAATTCTTCCCACTCTTTGTCACTAATAGCAAGGACCCGGCCGCAACACCGCGCCGCTTTTATCACTCACGGTAACCGGGCTTGGCCGCGGAGCGGGCGGGCCTAGCCGGGCTGGCGGCCGCGGGTTAGTCTGACCCGGTGACCGACCGCCAGATCCCGAAGCCGAGCGAGATCTTCGAGCTGATGCAGTTCAAGCGGCCGGAGCTGGATGCCCGCAAGCGCCGCCTGGACGCCGCGCTGACCATCTACGACCTGCGGGACATCGCCCGGCGGCGCACGCCGCGGGCGGCGTTCGACTACACCGACGGTGCCGCCGAAAGCGAGATCTCGCTGGCCCGCGCCCGCCAGGCGTTCGAGGACGTCGAGTTCCACCCCTCGATCCTGAAGGACGTGTCGGCCGTCGACACCTCGACCACCGTGTTCGGCGGCCCGTCCGCGCTGCCGTTCGGCATCGCCCCCACCGGGTTCACCCGGCTGATGCACACCGAGGGCGAGACCGCGGGCGCGGGCGCGGCGGCGGCGGCCGGCATCCCGTTCTCGCTGTCCACCCTGGGGACCACCTCCATCGAGAAGGTGAAGGCGGCCAACCCCAGCGGCCGCAACTGGTTCCAGCTCTACGTGATGCGCGACCGGGAGGTCTCCTACGAGCTGGTCCGCCGGGCCGCGGCCGCCGGGTTCGACACGCTGTTCTTCACCGTCGACGCGCCGGTCGGCGGCGCGCGGCTGCGCGACAAGCGCAACGGGTTTTCCATCCCGCCGCAGCTCACCCTGGGCACCGTGCTCAACGCCGTGCCGCGTCCCTGGTGGTGGTGGGACTTCCTCACCACGCCCAAGCTGGAGTTCGCGTCGCTCACCTCGACCGGCGGCACGGTCGGCGAGCTGCTCGACGCGGCTATGGACCCGACCATCAGCTTCGCCGACCTCGACGTCATCCGCGGGCTGTGGCCGGGCAAGCTGGTGGTCAAGGGCGTGCAGAACATCGAGGACTGCCGGATCCTGGCCGACCTGGGCGTGGACGGGATCGTGCTGTCCAATCACGGCGGCCGGCAGCTCGACCGGGCCCCGGTCCCCTTCTACCTGCTGCCCGACGCGGTCAAGGCGGTCGGCGGGCGGGCCGAGATCGCGGTCGACACCGGCATCATGAACGGCGCCGACGTCGTCGCCGCGGTCGCCCTGGGCGCCCGGTTCACCCTGATCGGCCGGGCCTACCTGTACGGCCTGATGGCCGGCGGCCGGGCCGGGGTCGACCGCGCTATCGAGATCCTGCGCGACCAGGTCTCCCGCACCATGAGGCTGCTTCAGGTCGCCAGCGTGTCCGAGCTCAACCCCGGGCACGTCACCCAGCTGCGGCGCCTCCTGCCGCTGGAGTAAACGGCCGGACGTACCGGACCTCCTGGCGGCAGCCCGGCCGGCCGGGTATGGGAGGCTGGGGGCTGACGATGCTGAAAGGGACGTGTCAGTGCCAGCGCAGTCGATGGACGAGCCCGTGCCGCAGCCGGTGGTCAGCCCGCTGACCCAGGCGGCGGTCTTCCTCGTACTCACCGTCAATCCCGGCGGGGAGGAAGCGGTACGGGACCTGGTCCCGGACCTGTCCGGTCTCGGCCGGTCGGTCGGGTTCCGCGTTCCCGAGGGCGAACTGCAGGTGGTCGCCGGGATCGGCTCGGATGCGTGGGACCGGCTGTTCAGCGGGCCGCGCCCACGTCAGCTGCACCCGTTCCGGGCGCTGACCGGGTCCCGCCACCGGGCCCCCGCCACCCCCGGTGACCTGCTGCTGCACATCCGGGCGAACCGGATGGACCTCTGCTTCGAATTCGCCGCGCAGGTCATGCGGCGGCTGGCCGGCGCGGTGGAGGTCGCCGACGAGGTACAGGGTTTCCGCTACTTCGACGAGCGGGACCTGATCGGCTTCGTCGACGGCACCGAGTCGCCTCCGGGAGCGGCCGGGATCGGGGCCGCCATCGTCACCGCGGACGACGACCCGGACTTCGCCGGCGGCAGCTACGTCACCGTGCAGAAGTACCTGCACGACATCCCGGCCTGGAACTCGATCAGCGTCGAGGACCAGGAGCGCGCCATCGGCCGCAGCAAGCTGGACGACATCGAGATGCCGGACGACGTCAAGCCGGCCAACTCGCACGTCGCGCTGAACACGATCACCGGGCCGGACGGCGAGGAACGGCAGATCGTGCGGGCCAACATGCCGTTCGGCAACCCGGGGCGGGGCGAGTACGGCACCTACTACATCGGCTACGCCGCCACCCCCGCGGTGACCGAGGAGATGCTGGAGAACATGTTTATCGGCCGGCCGCCGGGTAACACCGACCGGATCCTCGACTTCTCCACGGCGGTTACCGGCGGCCTGTTCTTCGCACCCGGCGCGGACTTCCTCGACGACCCGCCCGGCCCGCCGTCCGCGGCGGGCGTTCCCGGAACCGCCGGCAGTCCCGGAACCGCCGCCGCCGCCGGCACCTCCGGCGACGGGTCGCTCGGCATCGGCTCACTGCGAGGCTAGCCGCACCGCACGCCCGGCACCGCCCAACGTAAGCGTCATTACCTACCGACAGTGAAATGGGGAGCGATGAACAACCTGCACCGCGAACTCGCCCCGGTCTCGGCCGCAGCCTGGGCCGGCATCGAGGAGGAAGCCAAGCGCACGTTCGCGCTGCACGCCGCCGCACGCAAGGTGGTCGACGTGACCGGGCCGGACGGGCTGGCCCTGGCGGGCCTCGGCACCGGGCACGTGACGGCGATCGACCCGCCGTCGGACGGAGTCACGGCAGCGCTGCGTACCTGGCGTCCGGTGGTGGAGCTGCGGGTGCCGTTCACCCTGTCCCGCGAGGAGATCGACTCGGTCGACCGCGGATCGCAGGACCCGGACTGGCAGCCGGTCAAGGACGCGGCCATGAAGACCGCCTTCGCCGAGGACCGCGCGGTCTTCGACGGCTACGCCGCCGCCCGTATCAACGGCGTGCGGCCGGAATCCTCCAATCCCCCGCTGGCGCTGCCCGCCGACCCCAAGGACTACCCGGACGTCGTGGCCCGGGCGCTGAGCGCGCTCCGGCTGGCCGGCGTGGCCGGCCCCTACTCGCTGCTGCTGTCCGCGGACGTCTACACGGCGGTCAGCGAGACCACCGACCGCGGCTACCCGATCCGCGAGCACATCGCGCGGCAGCTCGACGGCGAGATCGTCTGGGCTCCCGCGATCGACGGCGCGGTGCTGCTGTCCGGGCGCGGCGGCGACTACGAGCTCCGGCTAGGCAAGGACGTGTCGATCGGCTACCTGTCGCACGACGCCGACTCGGTGCGGCTGTACTTCTTCGAGACGTTCACCTTCGCCGCCTACACCGCGGAAGCGAGCGTCTCGATCACCGCCGGGGCCACCGCCGCGATCACCGCCTCATAGGTTTCGGTGGTCCCTCCGTGGCAGCGCCGGTTGTCGCCGACCGCCCGGCTGGGCATCAGTCACCTACGAGGACCAGCCGGGCCCGCTTGAGCGCTATTTCCGGGTCAGCGAGAGTCCCTGAAACAACTCCCCATCAATTCGGACGGCATATATCCGACAAATAGGGTGCGCGACCGGTCCGAACTGATGGGGAGTCCACGAAAAGCCGTCCAAAGTGATGGGAAGTGGAGCGGACCGTCTCGGCGCGCGGACGGCGCGAGACATTATGAGCAGATGGACGTCGAGGTGGTCGAGGCGCTCGGAGCATGAGCAGGGCACGGAAATCGTGCAGTGTTCACCACGGGCTGGTAGTGCCTGCCCCGCTGCGGCGGGCCGGGCGGATCAGGGGCCGGCGGCGCGGGAAACCCGGGCGAAGCCCGGCTTGATGACGGTGCTGATCAGGTAGAGGCGCTCGTCGAACGGGGCGAAGGCGCTCTTCATCGCGTTGACGGTCAGCCATTCCAGCTCCGGCCAGCCGTAATTGAACGCCCGTACCAGCCGGGCGAACTCGCTGGTCAGGGTGACCTGAGACATCAGCCGGTTATCGGTGTTAACGGTGACGCGGAAACGCAGCGCGCGCAACTGATCCAGCGGGTGCACTTCGATGGACTCCGCCGCGCCGGTCTGCACGTTGGAGGTGGGGCACATCTCCAGCGGGATCCGGTTGTCCCGGACGTAGGCGGCCAGGCGGCCCAGCGCGACGGTGCCGTCGGTATTGAATTTGATGTCATCGGCCAGGCGGACACCGTGGCCGAGGCGCTCGGCGCCGCAGTACTGGACGGCCTCCCAGATCGACGGCAGGCCGAAGCCCTCCCCGGCGTGGATGGTGGCGTGGAAGTTCTCCCGGTGGACGTACTGGAACGCGTCCAGGTGACGGCTCGGCGGCCAGCCCGCCTCCGCGCCGGCGATGTCAAAGCCGACCACGCCGCGGTCGCGGTGCCGGACCGCCAGCTCGGCGATCTCGGCCGACCGGGCCGCGGTGCGCATGGCGGTGAGCAGGGCCCGGACCCGGATCCGGCGGTCCGCGCTGCCCTCGGCGAACCCTTCCAGCACGGCGTGCACCACCTCGTCGAGGGTCAGCCCGCGTTCGGTGTGCAACTCGGGGGCGAACCGGACCTCGGCGTACACGACGCCGTCGTCGGCCAGGTCCTGCGCCGCTTCGCGGGCGACGCGGCGCAGCGCAGCCGGGGTCTGCATGACGCCGACGGTATGCCGGAACGCGTCCAGGTACAGGTTGAGGTGCCCGCGGTGGGCCCCGGCGGTGAGCGCCCGGGAGAGTTCTCCGGGGTCGCGCGACGGCAGGCCGTCGTAGCCGGTCTCGTCCGCGAGGTCGATCACGGTCTGCGGGCGCAGCCCGCCGTCCAGGTGGTCGTGCAGCAGGACCTTGGGCATGGCGCGGATCTGCTCAACGCTGGGGCTCATCCGGCGACCATATCGTCGGCCTGGGCGCAGGGGCGGGCGCGGACCCGGGCCGCTGGTAGCGTTCCTGGCGTGATGATCCGGGTGGCGCGGCCGGACGAGCGGGCCCTCGTCGGCGAACTGCGCGTCGCGGCGTACCGGAGCCAGGACCTGCTTCCCGAGGACAGCGGCTACGCCGGGACGCTGCGGGAATTCGGCTTCGAGGGCGGCTGCGACGTGCTGGTCGCGGCGGACGAGGACGGCAGCGTCCTCGGCACGGTCACCCTGGAGCGGTTCGGCCCGCACTGCGAGCTCGCCCGCGACGCGGCCGAGGCGGACGTCCGGGCGTTCGCGGTGGCCGCGCGGGCGCAGGGACGGGGTGTCGGCCGGGCGCTGCTGCAGGCCGTCATCGGCCACGCCGAGCAGCAGGGGGTGCGGCGGCTCCGGCTGTGCACGCAGCCGGCGATGCGGGCGGCCCAGCACCTGTACGCGGCGGCCGGGTTCGTCCGCACGCCGGACTTCGACTTCGAGCCCGTGCCCGGCCTCATGCTGCGGGCCTACGAGCTCACCCTGCCGGGCGGCGCGTAACCCCCGTGGACCGGATCGCCTGCCGCAGGGCGGCCCGGAAGGCGCGGACGGCGGGGTAGCCGGCCGCACCGGAGCGGACGGCGGTGGTGAGCGTCCGGCGGGGATGACCGGGCAGGGCGCGGATGCGGGCGGCCGGCGGCGGGATGGCGGCCAGCAGCAGGCCGGGGATCATTCCGGCGGCGTGCCCGGTCTCGGCCAGGTGGATCTGCAGCAGCAGGTCCGACCCGGAGTAGCGCACGTCGGGTTCGAAGCCTGTTTCCCGGCAGGCATTGCGGGCCCACTGCCCTGCAGTGCCGGCCGAGTCCAGGATCCACGGGATATCGGCCAGGTCGGCCAGCCGGACCGGGACACCTTCGGCCTCGGCCCGGGCATAGGGACCGTGGGCCGGGATGACCAGGAACATCTCATCCCGGGCGAGCAGCTGCGTCCGGGTACCCTCAGCCTGCGGCTGCGCGATCCCCGGGTACTCCTCGCCGAGCACGATGTCGAACTCGTGCGCGAGCAGGCCGGCCAGGGCCAGTCCCGGCTCCTGGTGGGTGATCTCGACCCGCAGCCCCGGGTGGCGCTCCGCCAGCCGGGTCAGCACCGCGGGCACCAGGGCAAGCAGCACCGACTGGAACGAGGCGACGCGCAGGGTGCCGCGGACCTCGGTCAGCGAGGCCCGCAGCTCAGCTTCCGCCTCTTCCAGCCGCTCGAAGACCGCGCCGGCGTGCGCGACCAGAACCCGCGCCTGCGGGGTCAGCCGCACGCCGCGCCCGGCCGGCTCCAGCAGCACCACCCCGGTCTCCGCCTCCAGCTGGCTCAGCTGCTGCGAGACCGCCGAGGGGCTGTAAGACAAGGCCTGCGCGACCGCCGCGAGCGTGCCGCGGCGGTCCAGTTCGCACAGCAGCCGCAGGCGGTGGACGTCAAGCACGGTCAGCCTCCGGGATCGACTCCTCTATTAATCAGTTCTACTTACCATTATTAGCTGAAAACGTTCGCTGGACGAAACGGTTCTGATCGGCGAGCGTAGAAGTATGCACACGAACAGGCCGCCCCGATGACCCCGACCGCCACGTCCGGCGCTTCCACCGTTCCGTCCAGCGTCCCGGCGGCGTCCCGTCCCCTCCCCCGTCCCGGCTCCGCCGGGCCCGGGGCAGCCCTGCTGCTCATTCTCGGATCGTGCACGTCGCTGCAGGTAGGCGCGGCCCTC
>DASWUW010001100.1:0-9862 GCA_036406335.1 Trebonia sp. | reverse complement strand
CGAGGTGAAACTGATGCCGATGGAGCGCGCGTTGACGTCGGTGACATGGGTCGCGTTATCGGGGCGCATCAGGCGCAGGTACTTGACGTTCGCCGCCTGCGATACCTTCACCAGGTACTTCTGCCCGGGGGCCATGATCTTCGGGGCCGAGATAATGCTGGGGCGGGTTCCCTGGAACAGGTACGGCGGGTAGTAGATGTCGACTTCCTGGTTGAAGGTCTGCGGCTCGGTGTCCCGCGCGTCGCCGTAGAGCGGGTTCCCCCCCAGGGTCAGGACTGAGCCGTTAGGCAGCAGCAGCCCCTCGGAGTGATAGTCCCGGCCGGTCAGCGAGTTGGCCGCCCAGGAAAACGAGTTGGTGGCCACGTCGTAGACCCGGGTGTCCCGGTTGTCGCTTCCGTGCATGCCGCGGTAATACCTCGACCCGCCGGTCACCAGTACCTGGTCGGTGGGCAGCAGCACGGTGACGGGGTAGCGCGTCGGCTGGGCCAGGTTCGGTCCCGGTATCCATTTCGGGTCGGCGGCGTCCATGTCGATCAGCGCCGTCCGGGCGGTGGACGAGGCCGACTGCCCGACGCCGCCGCCGCCCAGCACCATGATCTTCCCGTTCTGGGCCGGGGGCAGCAGGACGGAGGCGCTGGTCTCCAGGTCCCCCGGGCTCGGTATGCCGGGAACCGGGGTGAAGGTGTTGGTCCGCACATTCCAGAACCCGGGCGTGCGCCAGGCGGCGCTGGCCGGCCCGAATCCGGTGTTGGAACCGGTGAAGAACAACTGCCCGCTCGCGGTGAGGAAGGTGGACGGGTAGGTCGGGAAGCCGCGCGAGGGACCTTGCGTCCACCGGCCAGTCGAGGGGTTGAACATCTCGCTGTTCATGGTGACCTGCCCCTGGTCGTTGAGTCCGGACATGGCCATGACCATGCCGTTGCCCATCTCGGCCAGTGTCGGGTACCAGCGGGCGTAGTTCATCGAGTCGACCCGCGCGAACCGGGACGTCTTGACATCAAAGATGTACGCGTCCTTGGTGCCGAAGAAGTTCTGCTTTTGCAGCGTCATCGGCGTGCCGATGCCGTAGAGCGCGGAGTCGGCCTGGCCCTGCACCGAGTAATGCTCCGGCCTCCCGATCAGCGAGACCTTACCTCTAGCAGTGGCGTCCACCCAGACGTTCTGCTCGGCGGACACGGTGAGCACCTCCCCCTTCGCGGCCGCCCTCCTGGTCGCGGCCGGGACCGTCGTCGCGTACGCGGTCGCGAACCTCGCGCCGTCGGGCGCGACGAAGACCGTCCCCTTGGGCAGGGTCTCGGCCTGGTACGGATCGTTGTTCACGACCGTCATACTGCCGGCCGGGTAGACGGGCTTCAGGTTCTCGTAGCGCAAGGTTCCGCCGGCGATGAGGATGTTGCCGTCAGGCAGCTCGACGTGCCCGGAGCAGAACACGTCCGACGGGGTATAAATAACCCGCATCTTCATGGTCACCGGGTTGAACAGGAGGGTCTTGAACTTCCCGGCGTTGAAGACGTCCTGGTTGTTCCCGGATCCGGCCATGATGAGGACGTTCCCGTTGTAGAGCACGGTGGAGTGGACGGCGTTGATCCGGTACTGGGACGGAATGTTCAACTTGACCCAGAGCCCGTACTTGGCCTCGTAGGCAGGCCGGGTGACCTGGTAGCGGTGATACCAGCCAGCCGCGAGAGCACCCACGGTCGGCACGTTCGCCCCGACGATGCCGCCGATTGCCAGCACTCCGAGCAGGGCCCCGAGCAGGCGCCGCGTCCATCTCCGGCGCACCTTGACCGCGGGCCTGTCTTTAGTCGGCGCGATTACGGGAGGGGTCATGACAGAGGGTCCTCTGCATTCGGGGACTGCGCGTGATTCCGGTCAAAGAGCCAGACTGCGACCGGAGCCAGGCAAACCGTGAGGATAATAAAAGTCCAGCCGATCATCATGGCGTAGGGGCGGTGCCGCGTGTAAGCGACGGCCAGGATCGCGACGGGTACAACGGCCCAGATCAGGGAGTACCGGAAGGTAAGCAGCCGGTCCTGGCTAGCCGACGCCCCCTTGGCCGTGACGTTGAACGTCAGCTTGCGCCGGAACAGGACCTTGAGCAGGCTGCGAGCGTAGATCGGCGCGGTGAGCGCGGAGATGAGCATCCCGGAAAGGCCGGATGACCCGGACGGCTCGTGCGGGCTGACATTGTGCCGTCGCATGAACCGGTAAAGCAGGTACTGCATGCTGGCGATGTCCACGTAGTAGGTCAGCCACCAGCCTTCATCCGTACGCAGGCTGCTGACCCCGAATCCCAGGTAGCAGGCGCTGATGGTAATACCTAGCAGCCAGCCGATGGCAACGGACGGGTAGTAGGTCAGCATCATGAAGTAATGCAGCATAGGCCCGGGACGGAGCTTGAAGCCGACCCGCCAGACCTGACGCAGGATGGCGTCGAACGTCCCGGCCGACCAGCGGGTCTGCTGGCCGAAGAACTCGGTCCAGGAAGACGGGCCTTCGCCGACCGAGACCAGATCAGGGGTGTAGACCGAGCGCCACTTCCGTCCCGTCAAAGGGTTCCGGGATGCGTGGATCCGCAGGCTGGTCGCCATGTCTTCGGTGATGGAGTCGACGTATCCCTGTTTGATGGCACTGGTTCGCACGGCCACGTTTGTGCCGACCAGCATCGCGCACCCGCGCCGGTTGCCCGCCCGCTGGATAACGCTGTGGAACAGGTACTGGGCCGACTCGGCCCAGCGGGTGACCCGGTCGTGCTGGTTCCCGTAGAACTGCGGCCCGACCACGAAGGCCACATCGGGGTCGCGGAAGTACCCGAGCAGGCGTTCCGCCATGATGGGCAGCGGCACGTGATCGGTATCGACGAACATGACGATGTCGTATTCGCCCGCATGTTCCCAGAGCCAGCGGTTGTGGTTCCCGTGCTTGGTCTTGCTGGCAAACATCCCGGAGTCGAAGTCCAGGTAACCCCGCCCCTTGCGGGTAAAATGACGGATGCCCAGCCGCCGGCACATGGCCTTAACCTCGTCCGAGTCACCCTCGTCGAGCAGCCAGACGTCCAGCTGCCCCCCGTAGACGATGGCCGTGGCGGCCCGCAGCGTCCGTTCCGCCAGCGCGACCGGCTCCTTCGCGGGAACAATCGTGGTGAGAAAGGCGACCCGGAACCGGTTATCCGGTTCCACCGGAACCGGATCGCGCGCCACCAGGCAGGCCCGGGAGACCGTCAGCACGTTGACCAGCAGGAAGACCTGCATGATGATCGATCCGGCCGCCATGCCCGCGAGCACCATGAGATAGGCATCGGTCCGGGCCGCGGGGAGGCTGACCTGCCAGAGCCAGCCGCCGAGGTCAGGGTACTGCGACTGGAAGACGAGCCAGTAGATGAAGCGGATGTCCAGCAGCACCAGCACCAGGGCAATGAGCCTGGTCGTCAGCCATTCCCGCCTGCTTTGACTGATGCCCCGGTATCTGACCCGATAGGGCTTAGCCGGATCGGGCCGGGTAAGCGGGCCGGCCAGGCAGGCGAACTGCTCGTAGTCGTAGGCCGACTCGGCCAGTTGGGCGTCGATCGGTGCCCGCTGGCCGGCGACGACCATGTACTTCTCGGTGCGAGCGGAAGGCGGCGGGACTGGCTTAACGGTCACCGAATCCAGGCCGCTTTCCCCGGCGGAATGCCCAGCGGGAGGTCTGTGAAGGGCCGTCATGCTTCCTCACTATCTGAAGGGAAATGCAGGGGCAGGGATGCCGAACACGCCCGGGTAGCGGGTGCGCGTGACTTGAAAGAGCGAGCAGCAGTGCTGCATAGGCGGCCCCTGTCAGCAGACACCGCTAACTACGTTTCTGCCGACGCGCGAGCGACGGCAAAGCCGCGGCTACCGCCGGTTGAATGCCGCTGTCGGGCCCGCTCAGCCCATGAGCAGCCGACGCGGCTGGTGTGCCGGGTCCGGCAGGTACAGATGACGGCAGGTCACGTCACTGCATTATCAGAGCCGGTTACCCGCTGTAAAAAAGTCTCATCGCAAGCCTTTCCGCCCCAAAGGCCGAACATCTCTCGTACTCCGTCTTAGCCCCGGTGGACCGTCACGGCCAGCGGTCGGGCCGAAGCGCGCACCGAGCCGCGGCAGACTCGTTAGCGCGGCGGTTCGGCACGGCTCCTGTCCACATAAATCACATCATCCTCACCCCGTACCGCCACTATAAGTTCGCATCTGCCAGATAGCGACCATGGCCGTCAGCCGCCTTGTAAAATAAAAATGACGCCCTAGTTGCATCTGCGTGTACTCATGATTTACAGGCGATCAATTAACAATATCTCGCACCCAAAAACCACAACTGTAAAGTTTTGGCAAGGGTGGCGGTAGCGCCTGAACCGCGTCCGCTAGAGACCGTAAGCGAAGTTCTCGCAGCTCAGCATCAGTTCAGACCTGACTGAGGGCGACGCAAGCCCGCTGTCGGCGTCGGCCTGCGGGGTAAGGGAGAGGCCGCACAGGTTAAATCAGCCGTTCATACACAGGAAACGAGAGTTCATCCAAGGGAAACGAGAGGTTCCACATAACGCTGGAGCACGGACGGGCAGGAGCGCCGGAGGTTACCGGCGGAAGCCATTCCGGGCCTGAGCCTGCCTCGCGGGCCGGGACTCGGCCATTTCCTGCCCGAATGTGTCAGGTCGGCGGTTACCGCCGGGCTGAGCAGCGGTCGCGGCGGTCCTGGCCGGCGATGTAGAAACTGCTCATTCGGTCCAGGCTCGCCCGGTCGAGCAGGGGTCCGCAGCGGCCTTGGTCACGATGCTCTCCCCGGCTCGCGTCGCGTCCGCACCGGGCGAGAACCCGACCGGGAACGGGTGCTCCGGGCGCCAGCCGGTAGTCCAGAAAGATCGCGGGAATCCCGGTCCTGGTCACCAGGCCCGGGGTGAGACCGAGCGCCGTCTGGGGCGAGCCGACCACGTGAGATCCGCCGTGCAGGTAGAGCAGGGTCCCGGAGCCGGCCGCGACGTCCGGGATGACACTCAGCGCGGGACGCCCGCCGAGCGACGTCTCGGCGCTACCCCTTTGCGGTGCGCTACAGCGCCGGGGCCGCGGCCCGCGCGCGGGCTGCGGCCGACATCACCGCGGACGCGTACGGCTACCTCGCCCGCCTGTTCTCGGTCGGCCGGATATCGCCGTCATCGTGGCCGACGAGGCGGACTGGGAGAGCAGGCAGCCCTACGGCCTGCCGTTCTTCAACGACGACGAGGGCCAGATCCGCCCGGGCATTGTGGTGATGCCCGCGGGGACCGGGGATTTCTGGGCCGGCCTGGGTCGCGACATCCGCGAGGAAGGGCTGGTCCGCTTCCGGGACTGCTTTCACGCGGCCGGCCGCGTCAGTCCCGGCGAGGTGACCACGTCGCCGGTGGCCCGGCTGCTGAGAGCCCGACCCTCGGCCGGGCGATCCAGAACTGGCGGTAGGTCCCGGTCACCGCTCCGCCGGGCTGGCGGCCGGGCTGGCCGCGGAGCGGCGGAGCACGCTGAGGGCACCGGCCAGCTGCGCGAGAGCGGTACCGGGCAGCGGAGCGCCCAGCAGGCGCTCGAGCTCGCGGTCGAAGACCGGGGCGGCGACGCCCAGGAGTTCGGTGCTCTTGGAGGTCAGCTCCACGATCGACGAGCGCCGGTCGGCGGGGTTGGCCCGGCGGGCGCACAGGCCAGCGGATTCCAGCCGGTCGACCGCCTGGCTGGCGCCGCCCACGGTGATCGCGACGGCCCGGGCGATGTCCTGGACCCGGCACAGCGGGGTCGCGTCGATGACGAGCAGAGCGTTCAGGCTCGCAAGACCGATACCGCACTCCTCCTGCAGCCGCCCGTCGACTGCCCCCCACAGGATCGTCTCGAACCTCACCAGGTCATCGAACACCCGCCGCAGGTCAGTCACGCCGCTCCCCCTCTCCGGTTACCCGGACAATCTATCATAGGCCTAACTAGCTTGACACTAATTAAATTAGAGCTAATCTAAATTCATACCCGGCCGCCGGGCACTCCCCCCGGCCCGGCCCGACGAAAGGAACGGCGATGACCGCCCAGCAGCGCGACCTGATCGACCAGATCCTCCGCGACAGCCCGTTCGATCTCGGGGGGGACGTCGCCGCCCAGCGCCCGCTCCTCGAGCAGCTGCTCACCGCCCAGCCCCGGCCGGCCGACGTCCGGGTGACGCCCGGTGAGCTGGGCGGCGTCCCCGTGCTCGGCATCGACATCGCGGGCGCCGAGCCGCGCGGCATTGTCTTCCACATTCACGGGGGCGGCTTCGCGCTCGGCTCCGCGGCCGGATCCGTGGGGCTGGCGTCCAGCCTGGCCCGCAAGACGGGGATGCGGGCCGTGTCGGTCGACTACCGGCTCGCACCCGAGCACCCCTACCCCGCCGCGCTCCAGGACGTCACGGCCGCCTACCGGGCCCTGCTCGAGCAGGCCGGCGGGGCCGGCCGCATCGTCGTATCGGGTGAGTCGGCCGGCGGCAACCTCGCCGTCGAGCTCATGATCGCCGGGAAGGCGGCGGGCCTGGCGATGCCCGCGGCGGCCCTGCTGCTGTCCCCGATGACCGACCTCACCGTGACCGGAAGCAGCTACGCCGGCAAGGCCCAGGCCGACCCGGCGATCAGCGCCCGGGCCATCCGCACCCGGGCGGCGGACTACCTGGCCGGCTCCGACCCGGCCGACCCCCTGGTCAGTCCCATCTTCGCCGACCTGTCCGGACTGCCGCCGCTGCTGATCCAGGCCGGGTCACACGAGGTGCTCCTCGACGACGCTACCCGCCTCGCGGTCAAGGCCGCGGCCGACGACGTGGCCGTCATCCTGGACATCACCCCCGGCGTCCCGCACGTCTTCCAGGCCTTCGCCGCCCTCCTCGACGAAGGCGACGCCGCCCTCAACCGGGCCGCCCGCTTCATCCGGGACAACACCGCCGCTGAGCCGGATGCCGCCTGACGGGTGCCCGGGTCGGCGGCTTCCCGGCCGCCTGGTCCGGGGGCCGCCCCGCCTTCGGTGTGTCACCATGCTGCCATGGCCCCGGTACTGACCCCGCAGTCGCTGCGCGCTGTTCTCGGGCCGGTCCGGCCGGCGACGCTGGGCCGCGTCGACGTCGTGGCCGAGGTGCGGTGCGACGGGTACGTACGCCGGACGGTGGCATACGAAGTGCCGGGCGGCCGGGCTTCGGCCTTCGTGTGCGTCCCGGACGCGGCGGCGCCGCCCGTGCCGGTCATCTTCTGTCACCACCAGCACGCCAGCCAGTTCGACCTGGGCAAGAGCGAGGTCGTCGGACTGCGCGGCCGCCCGGACCAGGCCTACGGGGCCGAACTGGCCCGGCAGGGGTTCCTGACGGTAGCGCCCGACGCCATCGGATTCGAGGACCGTAACTGGGCGGGCGGCCGCAACGTCGGCTGGTTCGAGCTCTCCTCCAGGCTGGTGACGGGAAGAACGCTCCTGGCGGATCTCTTGCAAGAGGTCAGCCTGGCGATCGACTACGCGACCTCCCTGCCGGAAGCCGACCCTTCCCGCGTAGGGTTCATCGGCCACTCCTACGGCGGCCGGATGGCGATGTGGGCTCCCGCGTGGGACCAGCGCATCCGGGCCAGCGTGTCCAACTGCGGGTGTATCCCCTACCGCGACTCGTTCGCCCGGGACGCCGGTTTCCAGGCGGACTTCGTCGTTCCCGGCTTCGCCCGCGACTACGACGTCGAAGACGTGCTGGGCGCTGCTGCGGCCTGCCGGTACCTGCTGATCGCCGGCGCCGGCGACGTGTGGAGCAGGGGCGCCGCCGACATTGCCGACGCGCTCGCCGCGCGGGGGCACGATCACGTCACCGTGCGGATCCGGCCCGGCGGGCACGAGTTCCCGGCCGCCGACCGGGAACTGGCCTACGCGTTCCTCGCGGGCGCGCTCGGCTGAGCGGCCGGCACCGGCGGAACGGCCGCGGGCAGAGCCGGTCCCGATCGCGACCGCGCCGGCGCGGCGCGGTCGCTACCGGCGGAAGCCGTTCTTGGCCTGGGCCTGCCCGGCGGGCCGGGAACCGACCATGCTGCCCGAACGGTCCCGGTGTGCCAGCCAGTCGCTGAAGTCCTCACCCAGCCGGTTCATCAGCAGCTTGACGTCGTCTTCGAACCGGGGCAGCAGAACCTGGCGCTGCTCCCAGCTCAGCGGCTGCCGCTCGCGGCCGTGGCGCTGCAGGTAGCGCTCGAGGCGGTGGGTGGCCGCGGTCGCGGCCGTGCCCGGCAGGAGGCGGCCGACCGCGTCGCCGGCCCGCATGCCGAGCGCGGCCGCCCGGTGGGTGAGGGTGTGCTCCGGGTGGGCGGTGACGTTCTCCCGCGGGATCTCGGCGATGACGCCTTCCTCGACGCCGAGGAAGGCGCAGATCCGGTCCAGGGCGGCGGCCGGGTCGTCGATCAGCGAGCGGTAGCGCAGCACCAGCACCTGCTCGCGGGGGAACAGCGCGAAGGCGCGCTGCAGCTGCTCACCGTAGCGGCTGAGGCCGGTGTAATGCCAGAACGAGGCCCAGCCGGCCGCGATCCGGGCCGGCTCCTCGGCGCAGGCGCGCAGGAAGTCACCCTCCGGCTCCAGGCCGGCCGACCACAGGTGGGTCCAGTTGGAATGGGCCCGTTCGACCGGGTCGCGGATGACGACGATGATCCTGGCCTGGGGGACCAGGCCGCGGACGCGGCCCATGGCGCCCGCGTCGTAGAGATAGAGCGGGGTGGCCTCGCCGCGCAGCGTGCCCGGCGGGGCGGCGTCGAACAGAGCCTCGTAGCGGTCGCGCTGCCAGACGTGCTCGCGGTAGGTGAGGGCGTCGCCGGGGCCGCCCCTGGCCGGGGGCGGGCCGTCGGTGAGGAAGAACTTAGGCTCCTTGATCGGCGCCAGGTAGATGCCGGGATGGCGGGACAGCGCCGCGTGCAGCGCCGTCGTGCCCGCCTTGGGGACCCCGGCGACCAGGAAGTCGGGCAGCGCCATCTCTCCCCCTGCTCCGGCAACCCCGCGCCGGGAGACCTCAGCATTCGCTAGTTTTCCGATGATATTAGTAGCGATTGCGGCACGGGGTCAATATGAGGGCCCGGGAAAGCCCGCGCGCCTACTCCGGCTGTTCCAGCTGGCCCAGGTAGATGACCTGGAGCAGCGCGTCGCACCAGCGGTCGTCGGCGGGCCGGGCGTCGAACCGGCCCAGGCACTCGTTGGCGGCGTCGAGCACGGCGCTGAAGATCGCGTGGTCGACGGCGAACTGGCCGTCGTCGTCACTCAGTCCGGCGACCGGGACCGCGGCGCCCGCGCCCGGCGGCGCCACCCGGTGACGCTCCAGTATCTCCGCTGCCCGCCGCGCCATGGCCAGACCCAGGGTTTCGGCCAGCAGCAGCTGCTGCCTGCCGGAAGCACCGCCGAACATGTCAAATCCCCTTCGCCGCAGGATGCCAGGCGGCCGCGAGGGGGCGGTCACCGGGGCAGCGCGGTCAGCCGGTGCGGCTTCGCGCGGTAACACCATGATGCCGAGGGGTAGTGTCATTCTTACCGATTGTGACTCATGGTCGCAAGTGATTCACGGAACGTAACATTAATGAATCTGACTTGGCGGCGTCCCAGATCGCGTCGCGGTGCGGGAGCTTGACCCGGTCGCCGCGGCCGAGCGCGGCGGCCAGGTCTTCCTCGGCGGCCGAGATGCGCAGCCAGTCGGCGTAGGAGACCGGGGTCACCCCGCGGGCCTGGAGCACCGGGGCAAGCGGGGACCGGCGGGCGGAACCGCCGGCCGGGTCCTCCGGCTCGGGGATCTCGTCGCTGCCGGGCAGGCGGAGCAGGCCGGGGCGAGCCAGCTTCGCTTCCCCCAGGTCCGGGCCGCCGGCCAGGTCGGCCAGCAGCGCCTG
>DASWUW010001099.1:0-4509 GCA_036406335.1 Trebonia sp. | reverse complement strand
GCCTGCGAAAGCGGCCAGTCCCAGCGTCTTTAGCCAGCGCATCTGCTTAGGTTAGGGCATGGCCGCCGCGAGTATGAGTCTGGACGAGGCAGTGGACGTGGCCCGCACCGGTGACGTGTGGCTGTTCCGCGGGCGCTCGGTGGCCGACCGGGCGATCCAGGTGGCAACCAACAGCCCGGTCAACCACGTCGGGATGTCGGTGGTCATCGAGGACCTGCCACCGCTGATGTGGCATGCCGAGCTGGGGCGTTCCCTGCCCGACGCGTGGACCGGAGCCCGTCATCGCGGGGTCCAGCTGCATAATCTGCGTGACGCGGTCAGCGGGTGGGGTAACCGGTACGGCCAGCGGGCCTGGCTGCGCCAGCTGGACCCGGTGGTGACCGGGGAGATGGAAGACGCCGTACTGCGGACAATCGCGCGGCTGGACGGCACCCCGTTTCCGTCCACTGCCCAGCTCGCCTCACGGTGGCTGCTCGGCCGCCTCCCTGCCGTCGGGCGCCAGCGCGGCGCCGAACTGGAGACCGCCTACTGCGCGCAGGTGCTGGCCATCACCTACCAGGACATGGGGCTGCTGCCCGGCGCCCGACGGGCGGGCCGGTACGACCCGGGCAGCTTCTGGAGCGGGGACAACCTGAGGCTCCCGGCTGGATTCCGGCTGGGCGGCGAGATCGCCGTGCACCTCCCGGCCGAGGATAAGACCGCGCCGCGCGCGGCTGCCGCCAGGCACGGCTGACGGCTGCCGTCCGCCAGCCCCGGGTCAGCGGTTGCGCACCCGGTCGATGACCTGGCTGACGATGCCGAGGGCCTGGTCGGCGTCCTGGGCCAGGTCCATGAGGTCGACGTAGGCGTGCTCCAGGCCGAGCACCTGCCTGGCCGTCGTGATGACGGCGGCGATGTCCGCCGGGGTGGCCGCGGCGGCGGCGTTGACCCGGAGGATCACGTCGATCTGGCCCGGGTCGCGGCCGTGCCGCACGGCGTCGGCCCAGATCTGCGCGAGCGAGCGAACGAGGAAGGTGGGATCGAAGACGGCGGGAACCCGGACGGTCGGCAGCCAGCCGTCGGCGCGGCGGGCTACCCGGCGCAGTGCGGCGGACCGGTAGCCGCCGAGGTAGATAGGCGGCCGGGGGCGCTGGACGGGCTTGAGGTCGGCGTAGCTGGCGGGAATGGTTCAGTGCCGACCGTGGTGCTCGGCCGGGCTGGCGGTCCACAGCGTCTCGAGGATGTCGAGGCACTCGTCGAGCCGCTCGCCGCGCTCGGTCATCGGCACTCCGGTGGCCTGGAACTCCTCGGGGGACCAGCCGGTGCCGAAGTCCGGGATCAGGCGGCCGCCGCTCAGCACGTCGATCGCCGTCAGGGACCGGGCGAGCAGCGCCGACGGGTACCAGGGGACGTTGAGGACGCTCGTGCCGAGCCGCGCGCGGCTGGTGACGGCGGCGGCCGCGGTCAGGGCGGCGAGCGGATCCAGGGACCAGCGGAACTCGGCCGGCACCGAGCCGGTGCCCGCGTAGCCGACGGCCGGGTGAACCGGGGCCACCGGGTGATCGAACGGCCAGTGCCCATTCGATCATGCGCCCCGGCGTATCCGCGCCGGGACGGGCCGCCGGCACCGACGCCCAGCGGCACGCGGAGCGGCGGCGCGTCCAGCTCGGCGGTGTCGGCGATGGCCCGGGCGACCGCTTCGGGAGTGAGGAAGCTACTGGCGTCGCCCCGGTTTCCGAGGACGGCGGCGTAGGAGTCGTCCGGCAGCCGGTAGCTGAGCGGCTCGTCCAGCGCGCCCGAGCTCACCGGGCCCGGCTCGAGCAGCGTCACCCGAATCCCGAACGGGGCGGTCTCGATGGCCAGCGACTCCCCCAGCGCCTCGAGCGCCCATTTGCTGGCGGCGTAGGCGGCGTTGCCGGGCAGGACCAGGCGGCCCACGACACTGGACAGGAACAGCAGCCGGCCTTCCTTCCGCTCCCGCATCTGGGGCAGGACGGCCTGGGCGACCCGGATCGCGCCGACGGTGTTCCGGGCGAACAGCCGCTCGATCTCGGCCAGCGGGCTGGCCTCCACTGCGGCCAGGAAGATCACGCCCGCATTGGACACCAGGACGTCGACCTCGCCCGCGGCGGCGACGGCCTCGTCCACGCTGCCCTGGTCGGTGACGTCGAGGCGCAGCCGCTGGTCCACCTCCAGGCCGTCGAGCGCGCGGGGGTCGCGGGCGGTGGCGATGACCCGGTAGCCGCGGGCCCGGCCGCCGGGGAGCGTTATGCTTGCGCGATGGCTGACGAAACGGCTCTCATCATTCAGCTGCCCGCCGGCAGCCCGATCGACCGGAACCTCCGGGCCGACCCGCCGCCCAGCGTCACCGGCGGCCGGACGGTGGTCGAGCCGCTCCCGGCCGGCCCGCTGGGCACCATCGAGCCGCCCGAGGCCGGCCAGGTGGTGCTGTCCTTCCTGTCCCCCGAAGACCTCCGCCGGGAGGCCGAGCAGATCGGCCGGGAGCTCCGCCAGGCCGACCGCGGCCAGCCGCCCGTGGTGGTGATCGAGGTCGCGGAGTACCTGCGCGAAGACGAGATCTCGGTGCTGCTGCAGGCAGCGGAGCACGCCCAGCGCACGGTCCTGCTCTGCATTCTCGGCAGCACCTGAGGCGGCCCGCCGGCTAGGGCGGGTCCGAGCCCCGTTCTTTCTCCTGGGCGGTGACCTGCCGCAGGTCGGCCAGCCGGTTCAGGCCCTTGACCGGCCGGGCCATCCGGGGATTGGCGGCAAAGCGGTCGGCGTGCCGGTCCAGGAACGACCAGTAGCCCGCGGTGAACGGGCACGCGTCCGGGCCGAGCCGCACCGCCGGCCGGTACGGGCACGGGCCGCAGTAGTCGCTCATCCGGTTGATGTACGCGCCGCCGCCGAGGTACGGCTTGGTTGCCATCAGGCCACCGTCGGCGTGCTGGGACATCCCGACCACGTTCGGCACCATGACCCAGTCGTAGCCGTCGACGAAGTTGACGCGGAACCACTCGGTGACCTGCTCCGGGTCCCAGCCGCGCTGGATAGCGTAGTTACCCAGCACCATCAGCCGGATGATGTGGTGGGCGTGGCCGTGGCCGCGCACCCGGGCCAGGGCGTCCGACAGGCAGCGGGCGGTGACCGACTCCGCGTCCAGCTCCGCGAACCAGCGCGGGAGCGGCTCGCGGGCGCCCAGCGCGTTCCGGTGCCGGTAGTTGTCGCCGAAATGCCAGTAGAGGTTCCAGACATAGTCGCGCCAGCCGATGAGCTGCCGGATAAAGCCTTCCACGCTGGCCAGCGGGGCCCGGCCCGCCCGGTAGGCGTCCTCCGCCGCGTGCGCGCATTCCACCGGGTCGAGCAGTCCCAGGTTCAGCGCGGGCGACAGCATGCTGTGGGCCATCACCGGGTCGCCGGCCAGCATCGCGTCCTGCTGAGGGCCGAATACGGGCAGCCGGTCCCGCACGAACGACCGCAGCGACTCCAGGGCCTCGGACCGGGTGACGGGAAACTCGCGGGGACCGTCCTGGCCGGTCAGCCGCACGTCCCCGGAACGCTGCCAGGCGTCGAGGTCACGGCGGACCTGCTCGTCGATCTCGTCTTCTTCGAACGCCGGCGGCGCGGGCAGGCTCAGCCCGCCCGCGGGCGGCGGCTCGCGGTTGTCGGCGTCGAAGTTCCACCGGCCGGCCGCGGGATCGGCGCCGTCCATGAGGATGTCCAGCCGCCTGCGCGCGTCCCGGTAGAAGTCCTCCATCAGCAGCCTGCGCTGGCCGCGCCGGCCGGCCCAGGCGGCGAACTCTTCTTCGCCGGTACCAAAGCCGCGGGCGGGAAGCACGGTGACGTCCGGCAGCCGCGCCACCAGCCGCCGCGCCGCCCAGGTGGTCGGCGCGCACACGGTCAGCTCGCCGCCCGCCTCCGCGCGGCCCTGCTCGTAGGTCTGCGACTGGACCAGCAGGGCCTGGTCGCCCAGCTCGGCGGCGCGGTGCCGAAGCGCGGACAGCAGCAGGTGGGCCCGCCGCCGGTGCACCGGCCGCCGGGCGAACGCCGCCCGCGACTCGACCAGCAGCACCGGCTGACCGGGGTCGTCCAGGAAATGCGGCCCCAGCTGGTCGGCGAACAGCCAGCGGCGGTTCACGGCTCGATCAGCGGCACGGGGTAGCCGCTCGGCTGGCGGTCCAGTTTCCACGGCGTGTGCACTGCCTTGCCCGCCACCCCGGCCAGCTCGGGCACGTAGCGGCGGACGTAGTCGCCGTCGGGGTCGAACCGCTCGGCCTGGCGGAGCAGGTTGAACTGCCGGTTCGGCCGGGTGTCGTTCCCGGTGCCCGCCACCCACTGCCAGTTTCCCGAGTTGTTGGCGATGTCGCCGTCTACCAGCAGGTCGAAGAAGTGCCGGGCGCCTTCGGTCCAGTGGATGTTCAGCTGCTTAGAGAGGAACGAGGCCGTGAGCAGCCGGGCCCGGTTGTGCATGTACCCCTCGGCCGCGAGCTGCCGCAGGCCGGCGTCCACGATCGGGTAGCCGGTCTGCCCGTT
>DASWUW010001098.1:0-1621 GCA_036406335.1 Trebonia sp. | reverse complement strand
TACCGAAACTTTTCGACTGGACGGGCTGATCCTGGGCACGCTCAACTACCAGATCATGGCGACGGAGGCCTTCGGCGGCGGCAGCGGTAACTCCAGCGTCACGGTGAACTCCGGTGGTGGTGGTGGTGGTGGTGGTGGCGGCGGCAGTAGCGGCTGCACCGCGACGCTGTCCGCCGGGACGGTGGGCAGCAACTACTACAACCTCAACGTCTCGGTCGCCGGCTCGAACACCTGGACCGTGACCGTGACCCTCGGTTCACCCGCGGTGGTCTACTCCACCTGGAACGTCACCGCCACCTATCCCAGCCAGTACGTACTCCAGGCCAAGCCCAACGGCAACAACTGGGGCCTGACGATCTCGCCGAACGGCCATTGGACCTGGCCCTCGGTCTCCTGCAGCACCGGGTAACCGCCGGCGGCCCCGGCCGCCGCGGCGGCCGGCCAGCCCGTTGAGTAGCCGGGGGAGTCTCTCCTCCCGGCTACTCGCCGGGCCGTGCGCAACCGCCTCAGGCGCAATCGAGGAGCCCACGACATGAGCAAGGAATCCGGCAGCTTTACCGAGCTGGACGATTATGAGTTCCTGGCCGAGCGATCGCGCGTGCGCGAGAACTGCAGCTCACCTCCGAGCACGCGGTAAGCAGCGAGCTGGCAGCCCGGTACCAGAGGCTCAACGAGGAATTCATCCGGCGGGCCCGGCTCGCGTGGGCGCAGGCAAGCTAGGTACCGCGCTTGGCCCCCGCCTCCCCCCTGCTTCGGCCCCCGCCTCCACCCTGCCTCCACCCGGTGTCCCACCCCTGGCCCGATGTGCTCCGGGACTGAGGCCCCCCGTTCGCACGGCTACCGCTGACGCTTTCCCGGAGACTTTCTCGACGACGGAGACTTTCACCCGTTATAGCGGGAACAAACATCCGCGATCACCCAGCGAAGCGGACCTGACCGCCGGGGATCTCCACACAACCTCCACACCGTCTTCATCCCGTCGGCATGACCGTAGAGTGCACTAGGCCCGATGGGGGAAGTGGAGTGCACCAGGCCCGCTGGGGAATGGGTACGGCACAGCGGCCGCCGGCCCGTTCGGAGGTGAGGTCATGGGGTTCCGCAGTCCGGCCCGGGGACGCCTCGTCCGCGCTGGCCAGGTGCTTACCGTGTCCGCGCCCGGCGCCCGGCGGGTGACCGCCGCTTCCAGGCAACTGGGGAGTAACCGATGATTCCGGTGTGGGTATGGGCCGTCCCGGCGGCCGGTCTGCTGGCGGTGGCCGCCGCCGAGGTCGCGGTCACCCGCAGGCCCGGCCATGAGGTGCTGACCACCCGGTCGGCGGTCCGGTGGGCGGCGGCCTACGCGTCCCTGGCGGTGCTGTTCGGCCTGTTTGCCGCGGTCGCCAGCGGCTGGACCGCGGCCGGCCAGTTCTACGCCGGCTATTTCACCGAGTACAGCCTGAGCCTGGACAACCTGTTTGTCTTCTACCTGATCATGAAGCGGCTCGACGTGCCCGAGGGCCGCCAGCACCGGGTGCTGATGGCCGGCATCGGGCTGGCGCTGGTGCTGCGCACCGGTCTCATCGTGGCTGGAGTGGCGGCCGTCAGCCGTTACGACTGGCTGTTCTACCCGCTCGGCGGTCTG
>DASWUW010001097.1:0-2382 GCA_036406335.1 Trebonia sp. | reverse complement strand
AACATGCTCATCCTCATCATTATCGCCGCGGTGATCGTGGCTGCTTTCTGGAAGACCATCTTCAAGGTCGTCATCGCCGCGCTCGTCATCGGGTTCGCGGTCTTGTGCGTCACCGGCGTGCTTGACATCATGCACGCCCTGCACGCGCTGATCCCGTAGCCGACCCGGCGAGCCAGGGTGGCCGGACCGCTGCCACCCTGGCTCGCCGGGGGAACGGGTGACTATTTTGCCCACCCGGCGGGCTGGCCCTGGCCGAAGATGCGGGGGGTGTCGCCCGCTACCGCGGGGGTGCGGGCGAAACGCGCGACCGGGGCCTGGGTGACGACGGTGCCGAAGTCCTCGGACGGCCGCTCGAGGCGCAGGCCGCGCCGCGCCCAGAAGCTGCCGGGCGCCATGGTCGAGGCGGGGGTCTCGATCAGGCTGGCCGCGGACCGGCCAAAGCAGAGCGCGTGCACGCAGGCCTCGGCCGGGCGGGCCGCGATCTGGGTTTCGAGGACATCGGCCGAGGCGGCGCCCAGGCGGCAGAGCGCCTCGGGCAGGTCGCCGGCGGCTATGGCCGCGAACACGGGCCGGTCGGCGGCCGGGTAGATCCGGTAAGTCGCCGAGGACGTGTCGCGCCCGCGCGACGGGTCCGCGTCGGTCCCGTCGACGGCGAAGGGCATCTGCTCCAGCAGGGCGGTCTGGGCCAGGCTGGTGTTCACCCGGTAGGTGCGGCCGCGCCGGCCGCGGTCGTAGAGGGCGGCCACGGCTCCGAAGGCACTGAGCACGCCGGCCAGGGAGTCGGTGTAAGGCCAGGGGGGACTGTTAACGGCCCGGCGACGTACTGGCCGAAGTCCAGCACCCGGACGCCTGCGAGCGGCCGGCCGGCACCCGGTTTGGTCACTGCGCCTCCTTCTTCTAGCCGCGGGCCGGCTCGAAGGCCGCCAGCGACTGCAGTGCCTCGCCGGTCGAGCGGATCCGGTCGAACGGATCCTCGTCCGGGGTCATCGGCGACTGCGTGCACCAGCAGCCGTCCAGGTCCGCGTCTTCGGCCACCTGACGCAGCCGGGCCGCGCACTCGTCGGCCGTGCCTAGCAGCTGAAACCGGTTGATCAGGTACTCCTGGAGGTCCGGGTAGTCGTCGAACAGGCGGCCGTTGGTGTTCCCGGCGCCCACCCCGTGGTGATCCGCGCCGCGTCCGCCGTGGCCTGGTCCGGCGCGACGTAGGTGGTGACGAACGCCCGTCGCCGGTGGCCAGGCCGGCGAAGCACCGGCCCGGGTAGAGCTCGCCGAACGTCCGCGCGGTCGCGCCGAGCACCGACCAGTGGCGGGTGACGGTGTTGGTCACCGTCGGCCCGATTCTCAGGCGCTCGGTCGCCGCGAAACAGGCCGCCGTCGTCACGTACGTGTCCTGGTACAGCTCGGGCACCGTGTCGCCCATGCCCATCCCCCAGAAGCCGGCTGCCTCCGCCGCCCGGGCGGCCCTGACCGACTCCCGCGAACTGCGCGGAAGGTTGATGACTCCGAGTCTCACGTGCGTCTCCCTCGACCGGCGGCCGCCCTGGCGCTTGCCTTGGGACTACATATCGTCTAACTATGTTTACCAGGTACATTAAATGTTGCCAATGGGCAGCGGAGGGGCAGCGGTGAAGGTGCTGGTGATGGGCGGGACCCGGTTCAACGGGCTCGCGCTCGTGCAGGAGCTGGTCAAGTGGCGCCACGAGGTCATGGTGCGCAACCGGGGCCAGAGCGCGGCCCGGCTGCCGCGGGCGGTGCGCCGGCTCTACGCCGACCAGACCAACCACGAGCAGCTGCGCGAGGTGGAGCACACCTACGACTGGTTCCAGCGAGAAAAACTCAGCGGGTCGCGGCAGTTCGCCTTCAGCTGGGAGGACAACCTCCTCGAGCGCCTGGGGGCGCGCTGATTCACGGCCCGAACTGGGCTGTCGTGAGTGCGTCGAGACCGTGTCCGGCGAGGCACCGCACGGTGCGGACACCGGTGTCGTAGGCCGCCTCGTCTGGCGGCATGACCTGGATACTCCAGGCGCTCCGCGGTACCGGCAAGGCCGCGCCGGTCCGGGAAGCCAGGAGCACCTTGGCCGAGCAGAGCGCCCGCACGGCGGGGTTGGCCTGCACGATGTTCACGTTGAAGGTCGCGGACTCGGAAGGCATCATGGCGATCGCGAAGGTCTGCCAGGTGTGCGGCTGCGCGCAGGGCACGGATGCGGCCGTGACGACGCCGCTGAAGTCGTTCACCCCGGCCCAGCACTCCGGCGTCGTCACGCAGGCGGCGCCGGCCACCGCCACCGCCGCCGCCGGGCAGTGCCTGGTCGTCGTCGCGACCCCGAACACGCCGACCGCCCCCGGCCGGGACGCCCCGGGCGTGCTCGCGCTAGCCGGGCT
>DASWUW010001096.1:0-2188 GCA_036406335.1 Trebonia sp. | reverse complement strand
GCCGGTTGACAGGTCAGTAGCCGTCAACTCACAGTGGTGAGTGAGGTGCGGGAGCAACGAGTGGGGGCGGCATGATCCGACGGATGGCGGCGGAACTACTGGGAACCGGGCTTCTCGTGTACCTGGCCGTCGGGGTGGCTACCCTGACGTTCGGATTCGGGGCCGCGGGAGGCAGCATCGCCGCCGGGGTCGTCGCCACGGCGCTGGCCTTCGGGCTGGTCTTGCTCGTGCTGGCCTACGTGATCGGCCCGATCTCGGGCTGCCATATCAACCCGGCGGTCACTATCGGCGTCTGGGCCGCGGGCCGGATCTCGCTGGTGGAAGCCGCCGGCTACTGGGTCGCGCAGTTCGTCGGGGGCATCCTCGGGGCCCTGCTCCTGTGGGGCACCTTCAGCACCTCCTCGCTCTACAGCCGGACGAAAACGGGTCTGGGCACGGACGGCTGGGGTTCCGCGAGCCTCATCCACATCGGCCTGGGCGGCGCCTTCCTGGCCGAGGTGATCCTGACCGCCGTGTTCGTTTTCGTCGTGCTCGGCGCGACCAGCCGGACTGCCAATGCCGCCACGGCCGGCATCGTGGTGGGCTTTGCCCTGACCTTGGTGCACCTGATCGGGATCCCGCTCACCGGCACCTCGGTTAACCCCGCGCGCAGCCTCGGGCCGGCCCTGGTCACCGGCGGGACCGCGCTGAGCCAGGTGTGGCTCTTCATCGTCGCGCCGCTGATCGGCGGCCTGATCGCGGCGGGCCTCTACCGTCTGTTCTACCCCGAGTCCGAGCCCGAGTCGCTGGCCTCCGGCGACATCCCCCCGCCGATCGTGTAGCACGCCCGCCTGCCCGATGAGGCTGGCCGGTTCTTCGCCTTCCTGGCCGATCCCGCGGCGACTCAGCTCCGGCGCGGGGCCGATCTCCAGATCATGTTCGGCGTCGGCGGCGAGCATGACCTTTCCGAGCGGGAGCTGCCGCACCTGGCCGGCTGGCGGGACAGCCGGCCCGTGACGGCCTGGACGGCGAGGAGGGAACCTTCCTGCTCGCCCGCAGCGGCGCCGGCCGCCGATATCGTGGCTGAGCTAGTCTCCCGCCGGTAATCCAGGACGGAGGCGCTGTCCACCCGTCAGCTGACCGTGTGCGCCGGCCGGACACTCAATCGGAGCCGGGTCGCTGGTGGCCGGGTACCGGATCGAGTCGCGGATCGGGGCAGGCGGGATGGCGGTGGTGTTCCGCGCCTATGACGAGCGGCTCGGGCGGTCGATCGCGCTGAAGGTAATGCCGCCTGAGTGGACTGAGGACGAGGAGTTCCGGCGCCGGTTCGTCGCGGAATCTCGGGCTGCGGCCAGGGTCGATGACCCGCACATCATCCCGGTGTACGAGGCCGGTACGGCGGACGGGGTGCTGTTCATCGCCATGCGGCTGGTGGCGGGCACTGACTTGCGGGGAGTACTCCGACGCGAGCGCGCGCTGTCACCCGGGCGGGCGCTGGAACTGCTGTCTCCGGTGGCGTCAGCGCTGGATGCCGCGCACGCCGCCGGCCTGGTGCACCGGGACGTGAAGCCGGGCAACATCCTGGTCGACGAGCGGCCGGGGCGGCCCGATCACGTGTACCTGACCGATTTCGGGCTGAGTAAGGGCGCCGCGGCCGGGGTGAGCCTCACCCGGGCGGGGAACTACCTGGGCACGCCGCTCTACTCGGCGCCCGAGCAGGTCCAGGGGCACGACGTGGACGGGCGCGCCGACCAGTACGCGCTGGCCTGCGTGGCTTTCGAACTGCTGACCGGGCGGGCGCCCTACGAGCGTGACCTGCCGATGGCGGTACTGATGGCACACGTCTCCGAGCCGCCGCCGTCGCTCGCCGCCCGGGCCTGCCGGCGGCAGCGGACCAGGTGATAGCCAGGGCGCTGGCCAAGAGACCGGAGCAGCGGTACGCGTCCTGCCGGGAATTCACCGACACGCTACGGGCGGCGTTCGGTCTGCTGCCTTACGGCTCCGGTGGCATCGCGACCTTCCCCAGCGCAGCGGTCCGCGAGCCGGTGGGACACCGCGGCCAAGAGGATCACGGCGACCCTCCCCGGTCCCGTCGGCGAGGCCGGCGTGACCTTGGCGGCGTTCGGGCCGGACGGCACCCTGGCCGTCGGCTACGACAACGGCGACATCCGCCTCTGGGATACCGCGACGGAAAAGACCACCCGAATCC
>DASWUW010001095.1:0-2965 GCA_036406335.1 Trebonia sp. | reverse complement strand
ACGATGACGGCGGCCGCGTCGTCCGCCAGCGAGCCCAGGATCGCGGGACGGTCGAGGTACAGGTCGAGAACCACGGGCACGGCCCGGCTGAGCTCCGCGACCCGGGCGAGCAGGCCGGCGTCGAAGTCGAGGCGGCCGGCGTGGAACCGGGCCTCGAGGAAGTAGCGGCCGCGGTCTTCGTAGGGAGCCTGCAGGCGGAGAACGGCGACGTCCGCCTCAGCCGGGGCCGGAGCCGGGACACCGCCGTGTCTGCGGAGCTCGTCCTCGTCCAGGTCCGGGGCGTAGACCCGGGTGCCGGGAGGCAGCGGGAGCAGCGGGCCGTGGTTCTTGAGCAGGGTCAGCGAGCGGCGCTGGGCCTCGCGGCCGGCCGCGGTAAAGTCCGGGCGGCCGACGATGAGCTCGGCGGCATCCTCGTCCACGTAGGGATCGTCGAACAGTCCCAGCTGGAACTTCACCCGCAGCAGCCGCCGCACCGAGATATCGAGGCGTTCCTCGGTCAGCCAGCCGGAACGCACGAGCTCGACGATCAGCTCGGGACAGGTCTCGCCGCCGAACTGGTCGCAGCCGGCCTCGATGACCCGCGCTACCCGGTCTGGCCGGCTCAGCTGTTCCACGCCCCAGGCGCGGGCGGGAAACGGCAGGCCGGCTACCTGCTGGTCGGTGACCAGGCCCCAGTCGGTGCAGACGATGCCGTCGTAGCCGAGCTGGTCCCGCAGCAGCGTGGTGATGACCGTGCGGTTGAACCCGAACCCGGCCTCCTCCACCGCCGTCCCGTCGGGCAGGGTCAGGCCGACGGGCAGGCCGTAGTAGGGCATCAGCGCGGCGGTGCCGGCCGCGATCGCGGTGCGGAACGGCCGCAGGTGGTACTCAAAGCCCCCGCCGGGGTAGACCTGCTCGCGCCCGTAGGGAAAGTGCGGGTCCTCCCCGTCGCGCTGCGGCCCGCCGCCGGGGAAATGCTTGGTCATGCAGGCCACGCTGGAACTCGTCAGCCGGTGGCCCTGAAAACCCCGCAGGTAGACGGCGACCAGGCGTTCGGCGGTCTCGGCGGACTGGCCGAATCCTCCGGCGGCCCGGGCCCAGCGCGGTTCGGTCGCCAGGTCGACCTGCGGGTGCAGGGCGCCCCGGATGCCGACCGCGAGGTATTCCTGCCGGGCGGTGTCGGCGAACCGCGCGACCAGCTCCGGGTCGTCCAGGGCGCCGAACCCGAGCGCCTCCGGCCAGCGGGAGAAGGAGCCCGCGGCGAGGGCCGCGCCCGGGTTCTCCGAGAACGAGTGCCGCGGGTCGGTGTAAAGCGTGACCGGGATGCCGAGCCGGGTCTGCGCGGCCAGGTCCTGCAGCCGGTTGCTCCAGCGGGCGGCGTAGCGCGGGCCGGGCAGCCGCAGCGCGTTGAAATGGCTCATCCGCTTGCCGTGGATGAGGGTGCTGGTCGCGTCCGGGAACAGCCCGCCGTCCTCCACGACGGCGCCGTCCGGCCCCGTCTCCAGGATCGACATCATCATCAGGCCGGCCTTCTCCTCCAGGGTCATCCTGGTCAGCAGGTCGGCGACCCGCGTGTCCGCGGGCAGGGCCGGGTCCTCGTACGGCTCCATGGTGCCGTTGCCGTTGAGGTCGCGGAACGCGATCCCTTCGGGGGAGGTGAGGCGGTCACGCGGCGGCACAGGGACCCCTTCTTCCGGGTCGCCGGATACTAGCGAAGTCTGCGGTAGCGCGCTCCCCGAGGGGGCACAATAGCCCAGACGAGGCCTCGAAGCAGCTATCACGGGGAAATAACGAGGCCTACTTTTGTGCGGCCGGCCGGGCTGGCAGAATCGCCCGGCTCGCTGCGGGTCCGCGGTGTACACCCGCGTGTTCTGGTGCGGGATTTATCGTTACGTTATGTGATGGACTCCGCTCTGTGAGCGAGATCTGAAGGCCGGATCACCCGGCGAGCCGAACCCGGCTTAGATTTTTCGTTATATCTGCTCTTAGTCTCCTTAAAAGGTCTACCGTTTCGTGCCGGGAGCGTTATCAACCAGCAACTCGGCTTGACATGGAGGTGGATTGCGTGCCGATCGGGCATCGGTTCGCAGGGCGACGTCGGCCGAGGTGCCGGGGTAGACGCCCGGAGGCGGGACGACCACGCCGAGCAGGCCTTACAGGCGGATCCCGCGGTTCTCCGGCAACGTAATTTTATCGTAAGAATTTCCGCTTGCTTCGCTGGATTGACGGCGAGCTAAGTAGTACTTCTTACGAATTTATTAACTGCCTCGATATGGCCTACGTAAGGTCTACCGTCCGCAGCCGGGACTTAGCAGAAACAGAACGCTCCAAAGACGTAGCAGAGCACGTCTCCCACGACATGAAGGTGGATTGCATGCCAGGCAGGTATCGGCCCGCGTCGCGCCGTCGACGCAATAACCAGGCGCGGCGGCGTATCGCAATCGCCATTGCCATTCCAGCCGGACTGGCGCTGGCGGTGGGCGGGGTCATCGCCGTCACCGACGGCCTCACCACGCACTTCAGCGACTCGGCGCTGGCCAACTGCGCCGCGCCGGTCGCGTTCGTACAGCCTGCCCAGGCAGGCCACCATCACCACGGGCCAAGCCCGGTCTCGCCCACGGCGACCCTGATCACGACCGTGTCCGCTTCCGGGACGGCCGTGCCGACGTCGACCGCTTCTGGGACAGCCGCGCCGACCGCGACTGCTTCTGGGACAGCCGCGCCGACGGCGACCGCCTCAGGAACGGCCGCGCCGACCGCGATCGTCTCAGGAACGGCCGCGCCGACGGCGACCGCCTCAGCGACGGCCGTCACGCCGCCCGCTGCCTCGGCTTCGGCGGCACCGTGCCCGAGCGGCGGCGTGCCGACGGCAACCACCGCCCCGGTGGCAGCAGCCAACGTCAACTGCGACATCATCGTCCCGGCGCACCCGCTGACGGCGAAGGGCCTGGCCACCCCGTACGTGCTCACCGGCCCGAACGGGATG